>NZ_JAINWD010000010.1:0-170446 GCF_021021315.1 Halomonas sp. IOP_14
ACAGGGGAGGCGACTCCCCTTCCTACTCGATATGTCTAGCTATTGCCTACCCGTCAATTGGCAGGCTTTGCCACTAGCGAGCGAGTCTCTTCGCGTGCTTCAGTGAGCACTATGCGCAGCGGATCGCCAAGCTTGTAACGCTCTTCGCCCTCGATCTGGATACGGCCCTCTTTATCGTCAATGACCACTTTGCTGCGGTCACTGTGCATCAAGGGGGCGGGCACAAACGCAGTTGCGCCATTTTCCACCAGACGAACGCGCATGCCGCCACGGTTGATGGCCATGATTTCGGCCTCAAACGTATCCTGGTTCTGTGCAGCGGGCGTTAGGTAACGCACGTAGAGCCAGTCTTTCACGTCGCGCTCGGCCATACGGTTCAGGCGGCGGCGTTCCGTCAGTTGCTCGGTGAGCTGCTGGGTCGCTTCGGCGGGGGCCTGTTCGCCTTTCAACACGCGTTTGATCAGGCGGTGGTTGACCATATCGCCATACTTACGAATCGGCGAGGTCCAGGTAGCGTAGGCGGCTAGGCCCAGGCCAAAGTGTGGGCCGGGCTGGGCCGACATGCTGGTAAAACCCTGGAAGCGGCGCAGGCGCGCATCCAGCCAGGCGTCATCGCGGCTTTCCAGCACACGCTTAAGCTCAGTGTAGCGGGCAAGCTCTGTCAGCGCTTCGCGTTCGACCACGATCTCCTGACCTGCCAAGAATTCCTGGGCGGCTTCGGCTTTCTCGGGCTCGAACGCGCGATGCACGTTAAAGATACCGTGGCCGATGTGCTGGGCCAGGAAATCCGCGCAGCAGGCGTTAGCCACAATCATCGACTCTTCGATCATGCGGTTGGCAATGCGGCGCTCTTCGGTGCGCACCGCCAATACGTTACCGGCGGGATCGAGATCAAACACGTAGTCGGGACGGTCTTTAAACACCAGCGCGTGTTCATTGCGCCAAGCGGTACGCGCTTCGGTCAAATCACGCAGCGCAGTAAGCTGCTCGGCGATCTCATCCGCGGGTGCCCAGTCGCCTTGACCTTCGATCCAGTCGGAGACGTTGTCGTAAACGAGCTTGGCGTGAGATTTAACGTTCGCCGCAAAAAAGCGGTAATCGCCCATGCTGCCGTCGGCATTAATATCCAGCGTACAGGCCAGCGCGGGGCGCTCCTTGCCTTCCCACAACGAGCAGAGATCATCTGCTAGCTGCTCTGGCAGCATAGTGACGTTTTGGCCAGGCAGGTAAACGGTAAAGGCGCGAGTGCGGGCTTCTAAATCAGCCGCATGGCCCTCTTCCACATAAGCGGTGGGGTCGGCAATCGCTACGCTCAACCGCCAGCCGCCTTCCGCACGAGTAGCCACGTGCAGCGCATCATCCATATCGCGGGTCTTCTCACCATCGATGGTGAAGAAGGGCGTGGGCGTTAAATCTTCGCGAGTCAGGCCTTCATCGATCAGCGGCCAGTCGGTGCCCGCATCGGGGCACTCTTGCTCCAGCGCATGGCGTGCAAGTGTGACGCGCCATGGCACTGCCGGATCATCGCTTTTGGCGACCAGCTCATCAATCTGGGCAAAGAAAGCGCGGTCATCGGCTTTTAGTGGATGGCGTACCAAGCGGGCAACGACCCAATCGCCGTCAGCAATGGAGTCTTCGTCAAGGCTGTTCTTAATCCGCGCCTTGATAACGTTTTTAATCGACGGATGGTCGGGGGCGACAGATAGGCGACCTTCGCGCTTCTGCACCCGGGCGACAAACCGATCAAGACCCGCTTCAATCAGCTTTTCCGGCTCAATGGACTTTTTGTCACCGTTCTCGTGAATCACGCCTTCCACGCGATCACCGTGAATCACCTGCTTCATGGCGGGCGGCGGCACGAAATAGGATTCACCGTCGTCGGTTTCGAGAAACCCGAAACCTTTGTCGGTGGCTTTGATCACCCCTTCAGCACGGGGGGTGGTTTGACGAATCTGTTGCTTGAGCTGGGCAAGCATGGCGTTGTTCTGAAGCATGAGCTCAATCAGTTGGCGAGAGTTAGGCTGCCACTATACGGATTCCCGCAGGCTGCGCCAATTGTCGCTATGCGATGTTGGCCCTGATGTTGGCTTTGGTAATGGCGAGTCAAAGGCTTACATGCGCTCAAGGGAATCGGTTAAGCTGAATATTCATACTCACGGAGCGCGCTATGACACCTCGCCTGATTGTTTCTGACCTGGATGGCACCCTATTAGGAAGCGACCACACCCTGCACGCAAGCACCGTAGAGGTGCTAAGAGCATTGGTGAAGCAAGGTCATCATGTCGCACTCGCCTCTGGCCGCCACTACCACGATATGAAGGTGTTTCGTGATCAGTTGGATATTCCGGCGCACTTGATTAGCACCAATGGTGCTTATGTACATGATCCCAACGATGCTTTGTTGGCGGCTAATCACCTTGAGCCTGAATATGCAAAGACGCTAATCGGTCTTCCGCGCCCTCCTCAAGTACGGCTTAATCTTTATCGCGAAAGCGGCTGGCATATTGATTCAGAAGCTCCACATTTATTATCTCTTCATGCCTCTACAGGGTTTGGCTATGAAGTCGTGTCCCCCGCGCAAATGGACACTAACGGTGTAGGCAAAGTGCTCTATCTAGGCGACCCAAAGGCGCTAAAGCAGTTAGAAGCACAGGCGCAAGAGGCCCACGGCGACGGGCTGCATATTACCTATTCCACCATTGATTCTCTGGAAATCATGGCCGGTGGGGTCAACAAAGGCGTGGCGCTGTCATCACTGCTGGAACGGTTGGGCTTAACGCCTGCAGATTGCCTAGCGTTTGGCGATAATCTTAACGATACCGAAATGCTCGATTTAGCAGGGGAGGCCCAGGTAATGGCCAATGCCCACCCTGCGCTATTTGATCGTGTCACCGGCGCTGAACGTATCGGTCACCATGGCGAAGCCGCCGTTGCCCAATGGCTGAAAAAGCGCTTTGGGCTGTAGGGTTACGTATTAATTAGTGGCTCTTAATTTCGTCACTTGCAGCGACTTGGGGCTGAGGTCAATCTGAAGCAGCTCAACAGCTTGGCCTAAAATTTGGCGAGCTGCCTGTTTGGGCAGAACAGCGGCTGGAGCAAGCAACGCCTGCGCAGTTGGATGAGTGGTCTGGAGCGATCTTGACCGCCAACTCCCTTGATGAGCTGTTCAAAAACTGACGTTACGCTTTATTTATTCGCTGGTGGTTTCAGCCAATCAAACATTTTCATTATAAAGCTACGTTCAGTGGGTTTTTCATCGTTTTTGCCAATAAAAGCCTCAAGCAGACTTTGATTAAGCTGTTGAGGAAGAGCGTTGGCATCGGCCATGAGCGCTTCGCGTGAAATATCTTCCTCAGCGCTAGAATTGCTTCGCATTTACTATTATCTCTTTTCAACTAACCGTTGAGTTAGCAAAGCGTTTACCAAGATTGGCAAAGTCTTCGCTCGACATCAGTATGTCAAAAATATCTTCAGGTGCCCCTTTGCCTTCGGCGCGGTGGGTCATAAAGTTGAAATCCATCTCGATCAGGTGCTCAAGGCGTGGGGCATAGAAGTCGGGATATTGTGCCTGCATGATGGGAGGCAGGTCGTTGTAATTGCCAAGCACTTCTTTGAAGAAGTCGGTCATCTTGCCTGTTTGGCTGTACTCCAGCTTGCCACGGGCTACGACGGCCTGTTTCCATACTTGCCGCTGATCATAATCTTCTTGCCAGGCTGCGCGCTGTTCATTGGCCGTAAACGTGCCACTATCGTCATAAATAATCAGTACTAATTGATCTTGAGACAAGCCGCTAAAAGGATTGCTACCTCTGCCATTAACAAAGGAGGTGGCCTGCTTTGCTCGCTCCAAGAGTTCTGGATCATCGGTGTTGGGAACTTCGGCATCATATCGAGCTCGGTTGTTATGGTAGCCTTGGCCGGTAATTTGGCTTAGCAGTGCATCGGCTTTTTGGCCTAACGCTTTACGATCCAGGCTAGCATCACGCTCTTCGGCACGCAGGGCGCTATCGCTTAACTGCTGAGCCAACGTGGAAAGTTGGCTTGATGGCTTCGATGAACCAGAAGTAGGAGTTGTGCTGCCGCCTTGTTCAGTTCCCTTGGTTGATACACCCTGAGTGCGGCTACCCGATGTAGATTGAGAGGTCACCGGAGTAGATGGCCCGATACCGATTGTCATTGCAATACCTCCTTGTGGCTTTGCTTAATCGCTATCAATATGTGGCCGATGATAGTGGCGAAAGCGCTGGTTATTGCTCTATATCTACATTATTAATCGGCTAAGCAAACAAAAGCATTAAGTAAATATTGTATTTTTTTGTTAGCATTCTTATTAATACACAGAAATAGCGTAGCCACAGGTGATTTCATCATTAGTCGAAGGGGGCTTGAGATGCACAGTTTCCTCGACCATCATCAAGGCCCAATAACGACAATAGCGTAGGGCTGAACCCGCTGAGATGACGACAACCCCTGCTACTTTGATTGTGGTCGACGATGACCCAGAGATTTGTGAACTGCTCGCTGACTACCTGGGGCGCCATGGCTATCGGGTATTCACAGCGGACGGTGCGCAGGCGTTGCATTCTCTGCGTGCAGAACACGCCCCCGACTTGCTTATTGTCGATTTAATGCTCCCCGGTGACGATGGCTTTACCATCTGCCGTGACGTCCGAAAGCACAGCGATGTGCCGATCATAATGCTTACCGCCAGCGCCGATGAGACCGATCGCATTCTGGGTCTGGAGCTGGGTGCTGATGACTACTTGGGCAAGCCGTTTAATCCCCGCGAATTGCTGGCGCGCGTCAAAGCGGTACTGCGACGCACCCGCAGTGCTCCACCAGAGTTGCCTGCGGGGCAGGCGCGCTGGGTCAGTTTTGGTAATTGGCAACTCGACCGCATGACCCGCGAGTTGATTGACCTGCAGGGCGAGCGCGCCGCGCTTTCAGGGGCTGATTTTCAGCTATTGCAGGTGTTTTTAGAGCATCCGGCGAAGGTGCTCACTCGGGATGATCTATACGCGCTTACCCGTGGGCGGGACGCGCCGCCGCTTGATCGCTCCATTGATGTCCACGTTTGCCGCCTGCGCCAACGGCTGGGTGAAGATGCCCAGCACTCGCAGTTGATTCGAACGGTGCGCGGGGCAGGCTATGTGTTAACCGCCCAAGTAGATGCATTAACGTGAGACGCGTGGAGTGGGCAACCATTCGTCGACGCTTATCCCGACGAGCTGCCCGCTGGCTGCCGGCGTCGCTGCGCGGGCGCTTCGTGATCATCATGATCGCCGGAGTGCTTGTCGCCCAAGGGGCCAGCTACGCCATCTGGACTTCCCAGGTGCGCTCCAGCCACTTGGCACAGCTTGATGAGCTGTCCACCAATATGGCGTTTAGCATCGCCTCCACCATGAAGTTTTTCCGCTCACTGCCCGTTGATTACCGCCATATTGTGCTCGATCAGCTGCGTAATATGGGTGGCACGCGCTTTTTTGTTAGCGTCAACGAACGCAGGCTGGCCATCGACGATATCGGCTCCGGGCCGGAAAAACAGGTGGTGGTGAACAATGTGCGCTCGGTGCTCACCCAGCAGCTCAATATCGACGACGTGATTGTCGAGTTCTCCCGCCCGGAAAACCTGCGTGTGCTCAATAACGAAGTACTGCTTTACGACCTACCGCCCCGCTGGGGGCAGCACAGCCTGCTGATGGAGCCACTCTCGCCGCCGATTTTAGTGGTTCAACTGGAGCTTGCCCCAGGCACCTGGCTGTATGTGGCCACGCTGCTGGGCGTACCGGATATTTTCAGCGGTTATCGCTGGCTCTCTGAAGAGCGTTTGCTGGTCGGGTTACTGGTGCTGCTGAGTGTGCTGGCGCTTTCGCTGTTAGGAATTACCAGTGTGACCCGACCATTGGCGCGGCTTTCACGGGCAGCGAATCAGTTGGGCGATGATTTGGATATGCCGCCACTACGGGAGAGTGGCCCCAAAGAAGTGGCCGCCACCGCCGCGGCGTTCAATCGCATGCAGCGGCGTATTCGCGAGCAGATTGAGGAGCGCGAACGGCTGTTTTCGGCGATTTCCCATGATTTAAAGACCCCCTTAACCCGCATGCGCCTGCGCGCCGAGATGCTCGATGACGACTATCAGCGCGAGCGCTTTTGCGCCTCATTGGATGAGTTGGATAGCTTGGTTAAAGGTGCCTTGGCCTCGGTAAAAGGCTTAGACCTGCATGAAGAGCCCGAGCCCGTTGATCTAACACACCTGCTCAAAGAGCTGGCCGAAGAGCTTAGCCTTCAGGGGGGGAAGGTCACTATTGAGATTAAAAGTGGTTCTCTTATCGCGCCGCTGATTGTCAAGCCGGTAGCGCTTAAACGCTGCCTGGCAAACCTGCTTGAGAACGCGGTGTTCTATGGCAAGCAGGCCGATGTGCAGCTAATCGATCACGGTAATGTTGTCACCATGCGTATTCGTGACCACGGCCCAGGTATACCCGAAGAGCAATTGGGGCGGGTGTTTTCGCCCTTTGTGCGCCTGGAGCCCTCACGCAGTCGACACACGGGTGGTAGCGGCCTCGGGTTGGGCATTGCCCGGCATATTGCCCGTGCCCATGGCGGCGATATCACGCTCGCCAACCATGCTGATGGTGGGCTGGTGGTAACTCTCACGCTACCCCGCCAGGAAACTATTACAGGTTTGTAATAAAACCCCAACACTATGCAGTACTCGGTAACTCCCGTTGACGCTCCCCTTGGCGTAACCTCTTGGATGTCGAACGTCCGAGAGGACAATAACAATATAAGGAGTTACTCCATGTCGACGCTTAAGAAGACGACCCTCGCGCTTGCTCTGGCAGGTGCCACGCTAGCCACCACCGCTCAAGCGAATGAAGTTGAAGTGCTGCACTGGTGGACTTCCGGTGGTGAAGCTCGCGCTGCCAACGTGCTTAAAGAGTTAATGGAAGCTGAAGGCTACGGTTGGCAGGACTTTGCAGTGGCAGGCGGCGGCGGTGAAACCGCCATGACGGTGCTTAAATCTCGTGCCATGTCGGGCAACCCACCCTCTGCAGCCCAAATCAAAGGCCCCGAAATTCAGGAGTGGGGTGAGCTTGGCTTGCTCGGTGACCTGAACGGCGTTGCCGATGCGGAAGGCTGGGATGAGCTGCTGCCGGAAGTCGTGGCCGATATCATGCGTCACGACGGCCAATACGTGGCGGTACCCGTCAACGTACACCGGGTAAACTGGTTGTGGGCCAACCCCGAAGTGCTCGAAGCGGCAGGGGTAGAGATGCCCACCACGCTGGATGAACTATTCGAGGCAGGTGAGGCTATCCGAGAAGCGGGCTTCGTACCGCTGGCTCATGGCGGCCAATCCTGGCAGGACGCTACGGTTTTCGAAAGCGTACTGTTAGGTGGTCAGGGTAGCGAGTTTTATCAGCAGGCATTGGTAGAACTAGACCCTGAAGCCCTGGGCGGCGAACAAATGATCGATGCCCTTGAGGACTTCAAGCGTACCCGCGAGCTGATGGATGAAGGCATGCCCGGGCGTGACTGGAATGTTGCCACGGCAATGGTGATTGAAGGAGTGGCAGGGTTTCAGCTGATGGGCGATTGGGCCAAAGGGGAGTTCACTGCGGCCGGACTGACCGCCGGGGAAGATTACCTCTGTGCCGCAGCGCCGGGCACCGAAGATGCGTTCACCTTCAATATCGATAGCCTGGCCATGTTCCGGGTCACTGACGACGATGAGCGAGAAGCGCAGCAAGCGTTAGCCCGCCTAGTGCTTGAGCCTACTTTCCAGGAAGCGTTTAACCTTGCCAAAGGCTCGATTCCTGCGCGGCCAGATCTGGACATGAGCGAATTCGATAGCTGTGCCCAGCAGTCGTTGGCTGATTTCCAGCGCACCGCTGAAGAGGGTGGCCTAGTGCCCAGTATGGCCCACGGCATGGCCGTACGTGCGGATATACAGGGTGCCATTTTTGATGTGGTTACCAACTACTTCAACGACGCCGATATGCCTGCTGAAGAAGCGGCAGAACGTATGGTGAGCGCTGCCGAAGCGGCCTCTTTCTAGGCTTTTCTAGCGTTAGCGTTCTTCAGGCGCCGCTGCAACGGCGGCGCCTTCGTTGCTTGGCAAGGATACTTCTCCATGAGAGATTCCCTCCCCATGAAAAATACCTCTGCGACGCCTTTAGGGGCTGGCGCTAAGCGGTCGACGCCATCCGGCGGTTTGCAGGCGTGGCTGCCTCGTCTGGTGCTGGCACCGTCGGTGGCCATTTCGTTGTTCTTTGTTTACGGCTTCATGCTGTGGACGTTCGTGCTCTCGCTAACCAGCTCGCGCATGCTGCCCAGCTATGACTTTGTCGGCTTTGGTCAATATGCACGCTTAATGGCCAATGAGCGCTGGTGGGTCGCCTCGACCAACCTGATGATTTTTGGCGTGCTGTTCGTGGTGATTTGCCTGGCAATTGGCTCGCTGCTGGCGATACTACTCGATCAAAAAATTCGCCAAGAGGGGGCACTGCGCACGATCTATCTTTACCCCATGGCGCTGTCATTTATCGTTACCGGCGTGGTGTGGAAGTGGCTACTCAACCCGCAGCTAGGCATTCAGGCGATGGTTCAAGGCTGGGGCTTTGAGTCGTTTCGCTTTGACTGGATTGTCGATCCGGATATGGCGATTTATACCCTGGTGATTGCCGCCGTATGGCAGGCGTCAGGCTTTGTGATGGCGCTGTTTTTAGCCGGGCTGCGGGGTATCGACGACAGCATTATCAAAGCAGCGCAGTTGGATGGCGCTAGTCTGCCGCGGATTTATCTGCGCGTGGTGATGCCCTGCCTGCGCCCGGTCGTGTTTAGCGCGGTGATGATTTTGGCCCATATTGCGATTAAGAGCTTTGACCTAGTCGTCGCGCTCACCGGCGGCGGGCCTGGCTACGCCACCGATTTACCCGCCACCTTTATGTACGCTCATGCCTTTACCCGGGCGCAGATAGGTTTGGGCTCTGCCAGCGCCATGCTGATGTTGGGCGGCGTGTTGGCGATTTTGATTCCTTATCTCTACTCCGAATTAAGGAGCCGCAAGCATGGCTAATGTGATTCGTCGTCAGACGCCCGCTGCGCGGCTGGGCCGTGGCCTGCTCTATGGCGTACTGATCCTCGCCGCGCTGTTCTATATTCTCCCGCTGGTGGTCATGCTGATGACCTCGGTGAAGCCGCTGAGCGAAATCAGCGCCGGTTCGCTGCTCTCGTTTCCGCAAAACCCCACCTTCGCACCGTGGACAAAAGCCTGGGGTGAAGCCTGTACCGGCATGCGCTGCGATGGCGTTGGCGGCTACTTCTGGAACTCCTTTGCGATTGTGATTCCAGCGGTGCTGATCTCAACCACTATCGGAGCCCTTAACGGCTATGCGCTGACCAAATGGCGCTTCAAAGGCTCTGAATTAGTCTTCGCGCTAATGCTGTTTGGCTGTTTTATTCCTTTCCAGGTGGTGCTGTTGCCCATGGCGCAAACCCTCGGCTGGCTGGGGATCTCCAGCTCCCGCGCCGGGTTGATCCTGGTTCACGTGGTCTTTGGCATCGCTTTCACCACGCTGTTCTTCCGCAACTTCTACGTGGGTATCCCCAACGAGCTGGTATCGGCGGCGAAGTTGGATGGCGCGGGCTTTTTCCGCATCTTCTGGCGCATTCTACTGCCGGTTTCGGCTCCGATTATTGTCGTCTCAGTGATTTGGCAGTTCACCCAAATCTGGAACGACTTCCTGTTTGGCGTGGCGTTTTCAGCCCACAACACCCAGCCCGTTACCGTGGCGCTAAACAACCTGGTGAATACCTCCACCGGCGTTCGCGAGTACAACGTGGATATGGCGGCGGCGATGATTGCCGCGCTGCCCACCCTGGTGGTGTACGTGCTGGCGGGAAAATACTTCGTGCGCGGGCTGACAGCAGGCTCGGTTAAAGGTTAATAACAATCAGATTGATGACAACTTTCTAAAGTTTGCCTTGGCAAGGTCAGATCAACCCGTAGCGGGGGTCTTTTTCCAGGGATGGAAAAAGTAGCGTCCAGGGAGGGATTTACAGCGCCCCCGCGAAGGGTTGTTCTGACCGGGCTAACAGCTTTGTCAGCAGTCTTACAATAGGATTTTCATTATGGCAGCGTTAGAAATCCACAACGTGCGCAAAGAGTTCGGCAGCGAGCGGGTGCTCAAAGACGTCAGCATCTCGATCGATTCCGGCGAGTTTTTGATTCTGGTTGGGCCGTCAGGCTGCGGTAAGTCCACGCTGATGAACGCCATTGCCGGGCTTGAGCCAGTGACGTCCGGCAATATTTATATCGATGGTGAAGACGTGACCTGGCGCACCCCCGCGGATCGGGATATCGCCATGGTGTTTCAGTCCTACGCGCTTTACCCCAGCATGACTGTACGCCAGAACATCAGCTTCGGGCTGGAGATGCGCAAGGTGCCCAAAGCCGAGCGGGAAGCCGCGGTGGAGCGGGTGGCCGACCTACTGCAAATTACCCACCTGCTGGAGCGAAAGCCTGCACAGCTCTCCGGCGGGCAGCGTCAGCGTGTAGCCATGGGACGTGCGTTGGCTCGGGAGCCAAAGGTGTACCTGTTTGACGAACCGCTCTCTAATCTGGATGCCAAACTGCGCGTGGATATGCGCACTGAGATCAAAAAGCTCCACCAGCGCCTGGGCACCACCATTGTGTACGTCACCCACGACCAGGTCGAAGCCATGACCCTGGCCGACTGCATTGCGGTGATGCGCGACGGCCATATTCTGCAGCTCGGCTCGCCGGATGAGGTCTACAACAACCCGGTGGATATGTTTGTGGCGGGTTTTATGGGCTCGCCGTCGATGAACTTTATTCGCGCCACTCTGGAAGATAGCAACGGCGGTTATCAACTGCGCATTGCCACGCCGGGTGAGGATGAACTGGTGCTGCCCTGGCCGGAGGAGCGCATCGCCGCGGATATGGCCGAACGGCTTAACCAGCCGGTCATTCTTGGCCTACGCCCAGAGCACTTCAGTGAAGAAGATGAGCGGTTAACGTCCCAAGCCGAAGGAACGCTGTTGAGCGCTAATGTGGCGGTGGTAGAGCCTACCGGGGCGGATATTTTGCTGCGCTTACCGCTGGGCGAACAGGAAGTGACTGCCCGTGTCGGGCCTAAATGCGCAGTAGTTGCAGGGGAGCGCTTATCACTGCGTGTTGATATGGGGCGGGCGATTCTATTTGATGCCGAGACCGAGCAGCGTATTGCGTAAGCGGTTTGACTTGAACCTGTTGTGAAATAGTAGGCCCCCTGCTGGTTTCAGCAGGGGGCCTCTTTTGTAGTTACCTAAAGGTTTCAACTGCAGGTATTACTTACGAATAAGCCGTAGCTCGCCATTGAGCGCCTTGATGATCGAGTAGCACATCAGCAGCATCACAATCGAGAACGGAATAGCGGTGGCGGTAACACCGGCCTGAAGGGCGGTCAGACCACCACCGATAAGCAGCACAATCGCGATGAGGCCCTCGACGACTGCCCAGAACATACGCTGTGGCCGCGGAGCATCGATTTTACCACCGGCGGTGATGGTATCGATGACCAGGGAGCCGGAATCCGAGGAGGTGACAAAGAAGATCAGCGCCAGGACGATACCCAGGGTCGACATCAGGCCCGTCAACGGTAGTTCGTTCAGCATGCCGAACAGCGAAAGCTCGGGTCTGTAGTTGTCGATTACATACTCTTTAACCAGGCTGCCCACCGGGTCAGCATAGAGCTGTTCAAGGGCGGTTGAGCCAAAGACGCCCATCCAGACAAAGATAAACAGACTGGGAACCAGCAAAACGCAGAGGATAAACTCACGCACCGTACGGCCCCGGGAGACGCGAGCGATAAACATCCCCACGAAAGGTGCCCAGCTAATCCACCAGGCCCAGTAGAAAATCGTCCAGGACTGGCGGTAGGCATCGTCCTCACGACCGAAGGGCGCGGACAGAGGAATAAACTCAGTGACATAGGTGGTAAGCCCCGACCAGAAACCCGTCATAGCCAGCAGAGTAGGGCCAGCGAAAAGCACAAAAAAGAAGAACAGAACGGCCAGGATCATGTTGATCTCTGAGAGCTTCTTCAAGCCGCCCTCAAGACCGCGCCAAACCGACACCAGCGCCACCGCCGTCACCAGAATGATGACGATGACCTGGGTCAAGGTGCTTACTTCCAGGCCGAAGACAAAGTTCATCCCCGCATTAGCCTGCTGTGCCCCAAGCCCAAGGGACGTTGCCAGCCCGAAGAGGGTGGAAAACACCGCCAGGATATCGATCACATGGCCCCACCAGCCCCAGACGCGCTCACCGAGAATGGGAAAAAACGCCGAGCGAATCGAGAACGGCAAGCCTTTGTTATAGGTAAACAGACCCAGCGCCAGCGCCATGACTATATACACCGCCCAGCCATGGATACCCCAATGGAGATAGGTACCCGCCAGGCCCATGGCGCTGGCGTTATCAACAGCGGCTGGATTCAGCGCCCCATCGGCGCCGAAGGGGGATGCGATGCCCAGAGGCAGCGAGACATTGGCGTGATAAACCGGTTCTAGTACGCCGAAGAACAGCAGGCCGATGCCGATTCCCGCGGTGAACAGCATGGCGAACCAGGAGAGATAGCTGTGATCCGGTCGCGCATCGGCCCCGCCCAGCCTGACTGAGCCATAAGGCAGAACCACCAGCGCTAAGCAGAACAGAATAAAGAAGTCGACCAGAATCATGAAATACCAGTCCAACGTTCCCGTCGAGAAGGCAACAATGGACTGAAAAGTGCTCCCCGCTCGCTCTGGAAACAGCAGGGTGAGGACGATGAAGATAGCGGAAGCAAGCGCGGATACCACAAAAACGCGGTTGTGGATGTCGAAACCGATGGGGCCAAGCTGCCCCTTGATATTGTCCTGGCCGACGACATAGTCGGTCTGCATGTCGCTCGTTACCGAAGGCGACTCAGGATCATTGGGATGGTTCATACACTACGTCTCCTCAGTGGAAGATGCCATGTCAAACCCCCATCATGAGGATAAACAGCGTTGAATCCCATTTTGTGGCCGAAAAGGAGGGGTGCCGCCGTTTAACCCTTTAGCGATTCTGCGGCACCTTTTCTTTATCGAGCCGTTTGATTTGCCGCCACAGGTCTTGGCGTAGATCGGCGATTTTGGGCTGCTCATCGGCAGTGAAGGGCACCGGACGACAGAGCCGCTGGGCGCGTAACCCAAGGCGCGCGCTAAGCAGCCCGGTGGCGAGGCCTTGACCCGCACGGGCGGAAAGGCGGCTGGCTAAATCCAGCGAGAGCATATCCATACTGGCGTCGGTGGCCAGTTCGCTGGCACCGGCAAAAGCCATGTTGTGCAGCACGTTACGAAACAGCCGCAGGCGGCTGGCGTAGCCCAGTTCAAGCCCATAAAGGCGGCAGAGTCGATCCACCATCGCCAGGCTGCGCCAAGCCACCAGCGCCATATCCACCAGTGTTAGCGGGCTGATGGCGACCATGATGGCGGTTTCGCCGGACATACGCGTAATCAGGCGCTGGGCCTCGCGGTCACGCGGCGCTAGCAGGTGGTAACGCAGCAGCGTCTGGATCTCCTCACCACTATGGTGGGGTTGGCTGGCGCGCTGAAAGGCTAGCCAGTGCGGGTCATCGTCGGCGAGCTTAAGTTGGCGCCTCAACTGCTCGGCCATGGCCCGGGCCTGCTTGGGCGAGCGTAGCGGCAGCTCGGCCAGATCGCCGCGCAGTTTGTCGTGGCGCTTGAGACGGCGCAGACGGCCCACCTCTTTGAGCAGGGAGAGGCCGCCCAAGCCAATCAGGCTGACCCCGAACAGCTGCCAGGCCATGGCTAGCCACTGCGACTGAGCCATCGCATCAGGAATGCCGGTGACCAGTTCTGCCGTGCCTAGCCCGGCACCACCCACCAGGGCAAATAGCAGCCCCCAGCGGCGTTTACGCGGCGCACCTAAACTGGCAGCAGGCAGCGCTTTATCTTCGGGAAGGGGCGCCAATGGATGATGCTCGCTGGCGCCAGCAAAGGCTTCGCGCTGACGTAGGGCTGTCTCTGCATCAGCGGCCTCTTCGGGCTGGTCATCCAGCGTGAAGTGGCGGCGTGGCTGTGGGGTGGTCATGTCAGTTTATCTCCAATCAGCCAGTCGATGGCGGCGTCCATGCGAATATGATCCAACGCTTCTGAGCTGGTTGGCATCGGGCGAAAGGCGGGGAAGTCGAAGCCCTGCTGCTGCCAGAAATTGGCAGCGGGCAGCCGGGCGGGCACATCGCCGGGGTAAACCAGCACCTCTTCGCCCTCTAGTGTGGTGCCTCGCAGAGCAGGTGAGCGCTTACCCTCATGGGTTACCTCACGGGCTTCAGTGGCACGAATGGCCGCCAGCGAGAGCGCTTTAACCGGCACGTTGGCAAAGCGAAGGTCTTTGAGAGGCTCTGCCAGCAGGGCCTCCAACAGCTGTACCAAGTGGCCGTGTTGATCGGGAGTGACGTGATCGGCTTTGGTGGCGGCAATCGCCAGGCGGTCAATTTTCGGTGCGAAGAGGCGCGTAAGTAGGCTGCGTTGGCCATAATCGAAGCTGTGCATTAACTGGCGTAGCGCGCTGGAAAGGTCTTCAAAGCGTTCTGGCCCGGCATTGAGCGCGCCAAGCACGTCCACCAGTACAATCTGGCGGTCAAAGCGGCGGAAGTGATCGCGATAAAAGGGCTTGACCACTTGCTGCTGGTAGTAGCGAAAGCGCGCCGCCAGGGTAGCGTAAAGGCTATTGGCAGGCAGTGCCTCCAGCGTTTCTCTAGAGGTGTTGAGTTGAGAGGCGTCGAGCTGCGGTAGCGGAAAAAACTGCAGCACCGGCGCACCTTCCAGTTCGCCGGGCAGTAAAAAACGCCCTGGCTGCAGGTCGGAAAAACCGGCCTTTTTGGCGCGGCGAAGGCCTTGAGCGTACTCCTCGGCAAGAGCAGCAAGCTGGGCTTCATCCGCTTCGCCAGCGGGGTCGAGCTGTTCTACTGCGGCAAGCCATTCGCTAAACAGGCTGCGGCGCTGTTCGCCCTCGTGTAACGCCTGGGCCTGGCTCCAGCTATAAAAGTCGTGCTGCAGCAGCGGCAAATCGAGCAGCCACTCGCCGGGGTAGTCGAATAGATCCAGGGTAAGGTGGGCGATTTCAGGGGTTAGCCAGCCGCTGCGGGCAGGGCGGTAGCGCAGCTGTAAGCGTAACTCGCTGATGCCGCGGGTGGGCTCCGGCCAGCGCGGCGGCGTATCGCGTAGTGCAGCCATGCCGGGGTCGTAGGGAAACCGTGGCACGCCTAAGTCGGGCTGGTTAAGCCGCTGGGCACCCAGCAAGCGGCCTTCCCGGGCAGCGGGTAGCAAATCGAGCTGCGCCTCAACGCCCGCATGACGCAGTTGATTGACCAACGACGTCAAAAACGCGGTTTTCCCCGCTTGGGAAAGGCCGGTGACCGCCAAGCGCAGCTGGCGATCTCGCCCACGCTCTAATAAATTGCTCAGTTCGCGACTTAACGGCTGGCGCATCCTTTCGATCCCTTTGTAGGAGCCTGTCTGACTTAACACTGATCTACTGCGAATCCCGGTATTTTGGCCAACTTTATTCGATCGATTTCGTTAAATAGCACGCTATTCGCCTCAATCGATCGATAAATTTGGCTCAAAATCCGCGCTTCTCGCGACGATCGGCCAAGCCAGGCAGGCTCTCTTAGCCTTTACTGGCTAAACATTAATACCAGTTGCGAAAGCATCGGTAGGGTGGCGATCAAAAAGCCAACCCCCGCCAGTGTGTAGCCTGGCCAGCGCCGGGTCATCTTCTGCGCCAAGGTTAGGCCCACTAAGCACACCACCATACCGATTAAATTAAACGCCAGCGTGGCGGCTTCTAGCCATTGTTGCGGATCCATTGGATCTCCCTAGCTCTAATGCCATTGAGCACATGATAGCAAAGCATTGATGAACCGAAGATTAACTGCGGCTGAGGGTGGTGCCTAACAGGTGCTGGGCGCCAGGCACTAGCCAGACTGGGTCTAGGCGTGTATTGGCGGCTTCAACGCAGATAAAATGTCGTGCTACGTCGACGGGAGTGTCGCTGGGAAGGTCGTTGTTGGGGTGCCACACTACCGTGGAGTCGCTGGACTGCTTGCCGATGCGCAGGCTGCGCTCACCATCGTTGAGCAGCACGGCTTCATTGGTGTGATAAATGCGGTCAACGGCGCCTTGAACGGCCAACGTGCCTTGCTGTTCGCTCTCCGCAAAGTCGCGCAGTTTGTCAAGATAGCGCGCGCCGGAAAGGCCTTCCAGACGACACTGGTGGGTATCGGCAACGGCTAAATAGGTATGCAGTGCACCGCTGGTTTTAATCGGCGTTTCGCCGATGTTCTCGCTAATCAGCTCAACGTTCAAGCGCTGGGCGTTGGCTTGTACCACCAGGCGCGCGGTAAGCAGTGTATGTAGGGGCTGTGCTGGAGAGAGGTGGAGCTCAATTCCCTCGGCGTGCTCATCAACAGCGTCTAGACGCCACTCAGCATGGCGGGCAAGGCCATGGAAAGGGCCGTTGTGGTTGGGGCTCTCATCGGAATAGCGCTCGTCGGCAAACCACGGCCAGCAGAGCGGAATACCACCCCGGATAGCGCCTGGCAGCGCCTGGGGCGTAGGCGTCAGCCATAACCAGCCGGTATCACCAGCAGGGCAGAAGTGCAGCACTTGAGCGCCCTGGAGACTAACCACCAACTCGCCCCAAGGCATATTGAAAAGCACCACGTCGCGGCCTTCCCACTGTGTCGTTTGCTGTCCTTGAGTGCTTTTAATCAGTTGATTGAGCGAGTCGGGGATCATGAATTTTCCTTTAAGAGTTGCCAAGCATCGATACCGAATAGGCGCCGAACACTAACGCTGTGTGCTATGGTAGAACAAGCGTGACTCTAAGGTAAAACGCGTAACTGCAACCCGTAATCGAGATAGTAAGGAGACTATATGGGCTTTATTGCATGGTTAATCATTGGTGGCCTGGCTGGTTGGATTGCTGGCAACATCATGCGCGGCGGCGGTTTTGGCATCTTGGGTAACATCGGTGTCGGTATCGTTGGTGCGGTTATAGGTGGTTTTTTGTTTAGCCTTCTGGGCCTTTCGTCCGGTGGCTTTATCGGTTCGCTAGTCACCGCGATCGTGGGGGCCGTGGTGCTTCTTTGGGTAATCAGTAAGGTTAAAAAAGCGTAGCGATTGAGTTGCTACCTGTATGTCACCGCCCGGCCTTTTGCCGGGCGGTGTCGTTTTATGCATACCGAGGCCTAAGGCTATCGGTGTTCGCACCACTTTCCGTTACACTAGGCAGCTTTACTTCCGGCTATTTGCTGGTGTTATTGTGCTTTTTCGAGGTGCCTCTTGATCGACGTGTTAAATGCCTGGTGGGCCCAACAGCTGGTGCTGTGTGATTGGGCGTTTACTCCTCATCCGCTGGCGGTCGATGCAGGAGCGGCAGAGCAGCGCCTGCTACAACTGGGCATTACCAATCGAGGCGAGCTGGCCGAACAGCTCTTCCACGGGCTGGGGGCTCCCGCAGGTAGCGCTGACCGTTTGCTAGGCGCTTTGGAATGGGCCGCGTTGGCGGGAGCGGCTGGCTGGTTAGAGGCTGATCAAGCCCGTCATTGGGCGCATCATCTAACCCGTCGTATCACCAGCGACTACAGCGATCTACGTGCCTGGCTAGCGGATCTACGCCGTGCGTTAGGTGCGCGGGGCTGGGAAGTAGGGGCCGATGACCGTTTTATTGACGCTTGCCAAGCGCTGGCCAAGCTTGAAACCGATGGCGAAGGGGTTACCTGGGATACGCTTGAAAATGCCCTGGCTGAACTTCCGGCTCCCGCTTCGCTATGGCCCCAGCAACCTGAAGCGCAGAGCTGGCGGCTATGCGCGCTGTTCCGGCCGGTTATTGTCTATCCCGCCAGCCAAGCCGACTGGCCCGAGGCCACCGAGTGGCTGGCCCACGTGTGGGATGTCCATGACCGTGACGCGCTAATAGGCGTGATGCTTTGGCTAGGCGCTCAAGGTGAGCGCCAGCGCTGGGATATCGAAGCACGCGAATTGCTCAGTATGGACAACGCCCAACGCATGGAGTGGCAGCGTAGCGTTGTGGAAGATTCGCCCTATGCGCCGGTGCTGAATAAGTTCGTCACTCAAGGCGAGCCCCTGGAGTGGGCGGCTTGGGATTGGCTGCGGATTGTGGAACTTGCCTGGGCTGGCGCCTGCTGTGGCTTGCTGAGCCAGGAAGAGGCTGATGACT
This sequence comes from Halomonas sp. IOP_14, assembly GCF_021021315.1. Lineage (NCBI taxonomy): Bacteria > Pseudomonadati > Pseudomonadota > Gammaproteobacteria > Oceanospirillales > Halomonadaceae > Halomonas > Halomonas sp. IOP_14. The sequence goes on from NZ_JAINWD010000010.1 coordinate 18,299, forward strand.
TAGCGGGGCACGCCGCTGATTTACTCAGTCGGCGCTACCACGACTGGTATGCCGTGCTGAATGCGTACGGGCGCGGGCAGAGTCTGTTTGATGGCATTGACCGGCGGGGTAAAACACCCAGCGAGCGGCACCAGTTGTTGCTGCACAGCGCCCATAGCCCTTGGAATAGCCCCTGGAAATGCTCCCCAGGGGAGCTATTGGATGAACCTACGCGCAAGGCATCTCAAGCGCGCATTCGGCAGTGGCGCAATACGCCCCATCACTGGTTGTTGGCGCTGGCCAGCGTACGCGAACCGGATGCCATGCTGCGCCAGATAGCCCCCTCCGCGGCGCTGCCGGAAGAGCAGCGTGCCGATGCAGCGCTCTATTTGCAGGAGTCACTTGGCTTACATGCCGATGAAGGCGCTCATGCACTGGCGCGCTACTGGTTACCCGCTCAGGCGCACCATCTTAATCAGTTGGCGGCCGACGCCGTGCATGGCGTTTTGCCTCCCTCGCAAAGCTGGTTTGGTCAGCCGACCCCGGAAGAGCTTAAGCAGCGCAACGCGGTTAAAGGGGTAAGCCGCCATGCGGCGACGATCCATATGGCCGAAAAATTCGCCTTCTATCTGCATATGTCCCTCGACAGCGGCTTATTCGATCGCGCGCCGTTAATGGAGTATGCCAGCGCACTGCGAAGCTGCCTGTGCCGTTTTTATCCCAATGCCAAACGGTTGTTAGAAGCCTGGTTCGCTTGGGAGAGCTGTCTGCCCGAGCCTGAGCACGCCTCGCTGGTGAATGAAATTATTTGGCACATTGAAGATCCTGGCAGTCTGTTTCACTGGTTGGATTGGCGTCACGACGCTTGGCGCGAACCGGGTAGCCGCCCCACCTTGAGTCACTTCACCGCTATGTCGCTGGTGGGCCCGTTGAACAGTGCGGTATGGAGTGAGCCCCAGCCTGAGAGTGCCCGTGAGTGTGCCGAGATTCGCGAGTGGGTGGAGAGCCACTACCACTTGAGCAACGCAGGCGATATGCAGGAGTTTTTGACCTACATGCTCGAATCGGGGGATCGCCAGGAGTATCAGATTAACTACGCGCCCTATACCCTCAATGCTGAACGCTTAAGCGCTGAGATCGCCATTCTTGAATCCGGCGACTGTGCTGAAGATGAACGCCACCACCTGCTTCGCTTACGTCGTGTGCGCGACAACGAAGATGGCTGTAATGAGGTGGATATGGCGGCCTGGGATATTGCCCAGCTGGTTGATTTGGCCATTGCCGCGCGGCAGTTAAACTGGCTGGATAGCGCTGCTTTCGCTAAGGTGTTGGATCGTGCTTACCAACTGGCGGCAGATCACTATGCCGGATGGCAGGAGTACGCCATGGGGATGTACGCAGGCTTCTCGTTTTTTATGGGCGAAACCCCGGAGCGAGAAAGCTTTTTAGCTGGTTTTCGTCAGGCGCTGGTGGCCTGGATATGCGGTGCACCGGTCTTGGCTGGCCCATGGGTGAGCTTGGATTTTCCAGGCAATAAACCACGCCATTTTGCGCCACTGCATATTGATACCTTACCGGGCGATCAGCGCACATTACATTGATGCTCGCCAAACATATGATAATTAGCTTATAGTCGTGCTTAGAAAAAATGAGTTTTGTCATACCGCCCTCTTATTAATGTCACGAGGTTAATCGCATGGTTGCGTCGCCACGCCCCGCTGTGACCGCTGTCCGTGTCGTAAGTGTCTGTTTTTTAGTTACATTGGTCGCTGGCTGTGCAGGTTCAGCGCGACAAAACAATATTCAGGCCCCCGAGAATTACTTTTCAATGACGTTGCCGGGAATGGGGGCGAACCCGCAAATGTCCCCGGTTGATCCCATCGATGCGCATTTGCGCAGCTTGCAAGTACCACCGCCAACAGTGGTTCGCGAGGCGCTGATGGCGCAACACCAGCGCTGGGCAGGAACGCCTTACCGAATTGGCGGCACCTCAGAAAGAGGCATCGACTGTTCGGCCTTGGTTCGTAATGTTTACCGTGACACCTTTAATTTAGAGCTTCCGCGCTCCACCCGTGGTCAAGTACACGAGGGACGCCCGATCGACCGCCAAGAGCTGCAGGCGGGCGATCTGGTGTTCTTCCGACCGCCGGGTCGTTATAACCATGTGGGTATCTACGTGGGCGATGGGTATTTTCTCCACGCCTCGACCTCAAAAGGGGTCATTATCTCCAGCCTGAATAATAGTTACTGGCAGCGCTACTACTGGCAGTCACGTCGCGCGCTGGAGCCAACGCATCTGGCCCAGCTGGGTGGCAGCGTTTTCCAGTAGCCAGATCGAACACGTTTTAGGAACGGCATGATTGAAGCCAAATCGCGCGCCTGGTGGCGCGCCACCTTGGCGCTTTGCCTCGGCTCATTTCTTGTTTTTATCAATTTATACGCACCACAGCCGCTGCTGCCGGGGTTAAAGGAGACCTATCAGGTCTCGACCTTAGGTGTCAGCCTGCTCATGTCGGTGTCAACTCTCTCCTTAGCCATTGCGCTGTTGGTCTTTGGGCCACTCTCGGATGCCATTGGTCGCGAAGGCATAATGCGCATTACTCTGCTGCTTGCAGGCGGTTGTTCTATTGCCTTGGCATTCGCCCCCACCTTTGAAAGCTTGCTGTTTTTGCGCCTGGTGCAGGGCTTTGTGCTGGGCGGGCTGCCAGCGGTGGCGATCGCCTGGATGGGCGATGAGTTTGAGAAGCCTGCGCTGTTAAGCGCTGTAGGACTCTATATTGGTGCTAATTCACTTGGCGGAATCAGTGGGCGTATCGTCGGTGGCGGCGCCGCTGAAATTGGCGGCCCCACGGCGGCATTTCTAGCGGTCGGCATTATGACGCTAATTGGCTGTGGAGTGTTTTGGCGCCTGTTGCCCAATAGCCGCGCCTTTACTCCCCAGCGCTTTGAGCTGCGCAAAGCGGCAAGCGATTTAGTCAATCATTTGCGTAACCCGGTGCTACTCGCTGCTTATTGCCTGGGGGGTATCAACTTCCTGATTTTTATCAATCAATACAGCTATATCACCTTTCGGTTGGCGGCAGCGCCGTATCAATTAGCCGCCAGTGGTCTGGGGCTGATTTTTTTGACCTATCTCGGCGGCACCTTCGGTTCGATGATTTCCGGGCGTCTGGCTGGGCGGTTTTCTCCCGCAGCGTGCATGATGGTGGGGGGGGTGATTTTAATGCTGGGTACGGCGATTACCTTAGCGGATTCGCTGCTGATAATTATTGTCGGTTTAACCGTTAATGCCTTTGGCTTTTTCCTGGCTCATTCGTTGGCCTCCAGCTGGGTAGGGCGCTATGCCCAGGGCGCGCGGGGCAGCGCTTCGGCGCTCTACCTGGTGTTTTATTACGTGGGAGCCAGTTTGGGCGGCTTCTGGCTGGAGCCGTTCTGGCGCTGGGCCGGGTGGTCGGGCGTGAGCGTCGGTTCGTGGCTACTGCTGAGTATCACGCTGATAATTGCTTTCGGCTTATGGCGCTTTGAGCGTCGCCAAGTGGTTGGCTAACCTTCACCAGTTGCACGTATCGATGCCGAGCGCAGGTTTCCGCGAGGGCGCTGTGAACCCCTCCCTGGGCGCTACTTTCGACATCCATGTCGAAAGACCCTCGCTTCAACCTGCCCTGGCATCAACTACCATGGCTTCAGATGCCCTTCGCTTAAGTGCCAGCGCTGTGGGCAAAGCCGTTCCAGTAGGGCGGTGTCGTGGCTAATCACCAGCACGCCAAGCTGGCGTTGTTCCGCCTCCCGTTTTAATGCTTGCCAAAGCTCAACCTGGGTAATTGGATCGAGCATGGTGGAGATCTCATCGGCGACGAGAAAGCGTACTCCCAGCGTGAGCGCCCGCAACACGCATACCCGCTGCAGCTCTCCCCCTGATAACGACTGAGGGAAGCGCGACAGCCATTTTGCTTGCACGCCAAACGCTTGGCACTGTGCGTCAGAAGGCGTCCAGGCTTCACGCAGTATCTTACCTACCCGCCAGCGTGGATTCACCGCTAGCTCCGGCGATTGCGGTAGCCACTGCACGGGCTGCACACCGCTTTTCGGTAGCGCCTCGCCATCCAGGGTGACATCACCTGCCTGGGGCGCTAAGTAGCCCGCCAGCAGTTGGCCTAGCGTCGATTTACCCGCCCCCGAGTCGCCGCTTAACCCTAGCCACTGACCCGCGCACAGCGTTAGCGAAATGTCCTGAAGTAGCGGTACCTTGGGGGCAAAGTGAAAACTCAGTTGGCGTGCTTTAAGCAACGTGCGCCTCCTGTTCACGCCGGCTTATGGCAGTCGTTGCAAAAGCGTTGTCCGGCAGCGCCAGCCACAATGCCTGTGAATAAGCGTTGGTAAGCGAAGCGCCGCTGTCCTGAAAGGCGCAGGCGGGCGCAGTTTCGACCAGCTTGCCGTCACGCATAATGGTGACGCGGTCGGCGATTGGCAGCGCATGGCGCAGGTCATGGGTAATCAGAATCACGCTTTTGCCCTGGTTGGCCAGTTCGCGCAGCGCATCCAGCACCCGCTGACGCTGGTGGGGGTCAAGGCCTACGCTGGGTTCATCGGCAATCACCAGCTTGGCTTGGCTGACATGGGCCATGGCCGTCAACACGCGCCGGGCCATGCCGCCGGATAGCTCATGGGCATAGGCCTGCTGTGCACGGGCATCTAGCTGATAGTGATCAAGGGCTTGTTGGGAGGCGTGCCAAGCATGTGCTGATGGCTGGCCTGCGCGCTGGGCTGCCCAGGTCACCTGGCGCTGAGTACGCACCAGCGGATCTAAGGCGCTTAGCGATTGGGGGATCAGCGCCAGCTCACGGCCGCGAAGCTGGCGTTGGCGTGACGCGTTAAGCGGTTTGCCTTGATAGTAAAGCTGACCGTTTAAGCGTGCAGGTGTTGGCAGTAAACCCATAATGGCATAAGCCAATAGGCTTTTTCCGGCACCGGAGGCGCCTACCACCGCATGAACCTCGCCAGGGAACACCGTTAGTGAAAATTCATCCAGGCAGGTGGCCCAGTCGCGCTTCCACCAGGAGGCATACAGAGGTAGCTGTAGCGATAATTGATCAATCGTTAACACGGCAGGCCTCCCATTAATAGTTTTACAGCCAGTGGTTTTTACAGCCAATTTTTCTGAAAAGCGCTAAAGCGCACGGCGTAGGTGGCTTGAGAGGCGCTCGAAACCCAGCACCATCAGTAACAGCCCCAAGCCGGGAAATACCCCCAGCCACCAGTAACCGCCGCTTAAGTAGCGCATGGCATCGGCCAGTAATACGCCAATAGCGGGCTGGCTGGGGCTTAAGCCAAAGCCCAAAAAGGTCAATGCGGCTTCGTGGAGAATGGCGTGGGGAAACAGCAGTAACGCGCCAACCAGGCAGTGGGGAATAAGATGGGGAAGCAGATGGCCGTGGAGCACAAACCAGCGCGATTTACCTAGAGCGCGGGAGATGCGCACATAGGGCGCCTGCCGTAACTGCCATAGTTCGGCGCGCAGCACCCGGGCTAGGCTTGGCCAGTGGGTCACCGCAACGGCAATAATCACTGCCTGGGTACCGCCACCCAGGGCAAAAGCGATCAGCATTAATAAAATCAAATGAGGCACGCTAAGCAGCGTATCAATCAGCAGACTCACCAGCGCATCCAGCCGCGCTGACAGCGTGGCTATCGCTGCCAGGCTCAAGGCAATCAGCGTGCTCAGTAGCGCCGCCAAGCAGCCCACCCAGAAGCTTAGTGCCAGCCCCGCCAGAGTGCGCGCCCAGAGTTCACGGCCCAGCGCGTCGGTGCCCAACCAGTGGTCAACGCTGGGCGGTGCCAGGCGGGCGTCAAACTGCATCTGTTGCGGTGAATCACCCAGCAGCCACTGGCTAGCGACTAGTCCCATGACCAGCAGGGCGGTGACACCCAGGCTGAAGGCGGCACGAAGGCGCGGTTGAGCCTGACTCATAAACCACTTGCCTTAATGCGCGGGTCAATAACGCCATACAGGCTATCGGCGATCATATTGCCGACGCTGACAAACAGGGCGGTAAAGAGTGCGATGCCCAGCAGCAGTGGGACGTCACTGCGCAGGCCCGCTGCCACTGTAGCCTGACCTAAGCCGGGGTAAGCAAATACCTGCTCGATTAAAATGGAGCCGCCAAACAGTTCGCCCAGTGAGGCAAACGCTAGCGTAATCGCCGGTACACTGGCGTGGCGAAGACCGTGGCGCCAAGCCACATCAAGACGGCTGGCGCCCTGAGCAAAGGCGTGAGTAGCAACGTCTGAGCGCATTAGCTCAAGCATGCGGGTGCGGGTGTGCAGGGTGATACTGGCGATGCCCAGCAGTGCCAGGGTCGCCACTGGCAGCAGTAAATGGTGCAACCGTGTGGCGAGGGTGACTTCCTGGTTTAACGCCCCGGCGGGGCCTGCGCAGCAGGTGGGTGTCCACCCCAGGGTTACCGAAAATAGCAGCACCGCAAGTATCGCCAGCCAAAAGGCGGGCGTGGAGGCGGTAATAAAGGCGTAGGTGCTGATGATGTTATCCAGCTTGGAGCCCTCTTTGGCACCCGCCACCACACCCAGGCTAAACCCCACCAGCGCTGAAATGAGCCAGGCGCTGCCCAGTAGCGCAATGGAGCGCTGAAAGCGCTGAGCGATTACCTCACTGACCGGCTGGTTGTATACGTGGCTCCAGCCTAAGTCACCACTGACTAACTGGCGCAGCCAGTGGCCAAACTGAACGGCAACTGACTCATCAAACCCCCAGCGTTGGGCAATCAGTGCGCGCTGCTCTGGGCTCACTTGGGCCATTTGTGGGCCTAGGTAGGCATCAACGGGGTCAATGGGGGAGGCCATCATAAGCCCATACGACACTAGGGCGACGCAGGTTAATACCAGCGCCAGGCGAGCCACGCGCTTGGCGATAGGCGCAATTAGTCGCACGTCCAGCGCCACTCAAGCAGGTTGGCAGTGATTGGCCAGCCGTGGCCGTGGGGCGCTACACCTAGATCTCCGACATCTAAGCAGGTATTGGTAAAATAGACATGCTCAAGATTGACCAGCCAGGCCCAGCTACTATCGCCGCGTACTCCGTAGCCGGTGGTGCCGTCCCACTGCGCTGCCTGCCACTCGCGGTTGGCTTGCTCAAAGCTAGGCGCCGCCTGGGCGGCATCCAAGTGGGCGTCGACCTCTGGATTAGCGTAGAAACCGCTGTTGTAGAAACCGTTGCCCGCATGCTGACTGTGGAAGAGGTAGTAAATCTCCTGGGGACTATGGCTGCCAAAGCCGAACATAATGGCATCCTGGTGCAGCGCTTCGCGCTGGATTTCGTCCCAGTGGCGGCCGGTGGGTTGTATCTCAATTCCCAATGGGCGCACCATCTCAGCACTGACTTCCGCAAGCAGCTGTCGGGTAGTATCGCTGGAGGGGTAGGTAAGTCGAAAGCTAGCGGGCAGGCCATCTTTATAGCGCAGGCCATCATCGCGTAGCTGCCAGCCTGCGGCGTCGAGTATCTCCTCCGCCCGGTCAAGGTCGGGAGCGGTAAGGCGCTCATTGCTATCGCTCCAGGGGAGGCCGTCCGCCGGGCCAAAGGCGGGGCGCCCATAACCGTGCAGTGCCACTTCCACCAGCGTATCGCGGTCAACCGCAAGGTTGATCGCCTGACGTATAGCAATATCTGCCGTCACATTGTTACCAATCGGCGCGCCGGAGGCGGCGTGTTCGCCATTGGCAGGCTGCATGGGAAAAAGAATGCCGCGATTATCGACACTCTCCATAATCAACCGCTGCATATGTGCTGGCACATTGGCCGCCAGTGCAGGGGGCGTCGAGGCGATATCCACTTGGCCAGCATGGGCGGCACTTAGAGTGGCGTCTTCACCGGTAAAGAGAAATACCAGCCGTTCAAAAGCAGGCGTAGGGCCGTAGAAGTAAGGATTGCGCTCGACAATTAACTGCTCGCCTTCCTGCCACTCTACCAACTGATAGGGGCCAGACCCCAGGGGATGGCGACCATACTGATCACTGTAGCCGTTATCACGCTCGGCGCGGGGCACAATGCCCAGTGTCAACAGCTGATCAATAAAGGTAATGCGCGGGGCCTTCAGGCGGAGCGAAACAGTGTGCTTATCCAGCGCGGTTGCTTCAGCCAGGGCGCTAAGATCCGCCCGTCCGCCCGCCTGGGCCGCCGCATTAAAAGTATAAGCCACATCTTCAGCGGTCAGCGGCGTGCCGTCGGCAAAGCGGGCGTCCTCGCGAAGTGTGAGTGTCCAGGTCAGGCGGTCTTCAGAAAGCCACCACTCAGTGGCCAGCTCTGGCTGCGGCGCAAGATCCTTGCCCCGTGAAAGTAGCGTCGACTGAAACAGTGGATTGCCATACTGCCCCCAGCCCAACAGTGGGTCGAAACCCTGCTCGGGTTCGCCGCCAATGGCAAGTACCAGCTGTTCTTTTGCCTGCACAGTGGTGGCTACGACTAAACAACTTAGCGCAATACCCAGTAAGATGGGGCGAGTTGGTTTAGTCATCGCTTTATCCTTTATGCTGTTAGCGTCACTAGTATGATGTTTTTACAATAACATCATACTACCGGTGGTGGCAGCGCATGCAAAGTTAATCAGTACAGGGGGCGTGAATGCAGCGTGTAACGGTAACGCTTGATGAGGAGCTGGTGGCAGAAGTGGATGCGTTGATGCGCGAGCGCGGCTATCAAAACCGCTCAGAGGCGATTCGCGATTTGACCCGCAGCGGCTTAAAACAGGCGAGAGAAGAGGCTGCACCTGACTCGCCCTGCATGGGCGCGCTGGTGTATGTCTATGATCATGCCGCTCGGGAGCTGTCCAAGCGCTTAACACGCCACTCCCATGACCATCATGACCTGACGCTTTCGACCTTGCATGTGCACATCAACCATGACAGTTGCCTGGAAGTGGCGCTGCTCAAAGGCCAGGGGCGGGCGCTCAAGCAGTTTGCTGCTGAAGTCACTTCGTCGCGCAGCGTGCGTCATGGGCAGTTAGTGCTGATACCTGACGAGTAGGCATAAAAAAGGTGACCCTGAGGTCACCTTTTCTGATCGGTAGCGCGAGCGTCTTAGTGCTCAACGCCGCCTTCGCCGTGCACGTGGCCGTGCTCAACTTCTTCAGCACTTGCTTCACGTACTTCAGCGATCTCAACATCAAAGTTGAGCTGCTGGCCGGCCAGCGGGTGGTTGCCATCGACAACGACCGTATCGCCTTCGACTTTCTTGACGGTAACCATCAGAGGGCCGCCTTGAGTCTGGGCTTGGAACTGCATACCCGGCTCAATGCTTTCAACGCCTTGGAACGCATCGCGGGGTACTTCTTGCATCAGCTGCTCTTGCAGCTCGCCATAACCCTCTTCAGGGGATACGGCAACGTTCAGCTTCTCGCCTGCTGCACGACCTTCCAGCTCTTTTTCAAGACCCGGAATAATGTTACCAGCGCCGTGGAGGTAGGTAAGCGGCTCACGGCCTTCGGAACTGTCTAGCACTTCACCTGCATCGTTGGTCAGGGTGTAGTGAAACGCGACAACCGAGTTTTGCGCAATTTGCATGGAATAACCTTTCGGTGAGTGCATGTCCCAATATGGTAACGCGTGTGCGCTGGCTTGTCAGGGGGTAGCGACGCTTTTTCCTACTCACCACTTTCGGCGGTATTGCGCGTCAGGGTGACCAGGGATACCCTACAACCATCATTTTTTCCTTTGCCCTATCACTTTTGGAGCATGTAATGACGATCTTGATTATTTGGCTTATCGCTTTTTGCCTGATTGCTTATTTTGTCTATCAGCGCTGGAATAGCGGCGTTAGCGAGGGGTTAGATAAGGTGTTGCCCGGTTTTTTGAAAAGCCATGGCGACAATCGCTATCTATGGGTGATTACGCTGGCAGTGTTGGGGGCCACCACCCTGGTGCAGCCGGTTGAAATGCTGCTGGTCGTCATCCTGCTTGCCCTGATTGGCTGGGCAATCATGGCGCTGGCTAAATGGGCTGGGAATAAAACCCATCACTAAGCTGTTCGCGATAAAATAAAAAGCCCGGCCCTCTCATTTGATGGCCGGGCTTTTTTGATACTTAAGCGCTAGATTAACGCTCTCGATTAATAGGGTGCCACGCTCATGTTGGCGCCATTGCCAATCAAACGCACACGCTGGCCGGCTTGGAACTGGCGATCCGCACGCTGAACGACAACCACGTCGGTACCGTCATCGCGACGAATTTCCATCTCCAGCGCATTAACGCGGTTAGTCGCATCTTCAGCGGCCGTACCTGCCACAGCGCCGCCCAGGGCGCCTGCCACAGTCGCCAACTGACGACCAGAGCCACCGCCGACCTGGCTACCCAGAAGACCGCCGATAACCGCGCCACCGCCGCTACCTAAAAGGCCGCCGGCACGGCTTTCCGCTTGGATCTGCACCGGGCGAACCGCCACGATAGTGCCGTAAGTAACACTTTGACCGGTTTTGGCTTGGCTGCCGCGATAGACATCACCAGAGTAACCAGACGTATTGGCACAGCCTGCCAGCGTGAGAATGCTCAGTGCGACAACAGGTAGAAGAAGACGTTTCATTAAAACCTCCAGAGTGTCTATTTTTATAACTGTCATCCATTGGCCTGTTATCCATATAGCGCTCATAACTGGGCAGGCACAGAGTAGATTTAGTTATAGAACAGTGTTCGTTAAAGATAGCCGATGCTAACGGCTTTGACCAGCGTTCATGAAAAAAGATCAAAGTTGGTAGAGCAGTCGCCAAAAAAAGCTTAACCGAGAGTTTAACAGCGTATTAAGAAAACAGTGTGCAAATACGTATAACCAAGCAAAAACAGGAGACCCGAAGGCCTCCTGTTGCAGGGGGACATAGTGAACTATGGCGTTGAAACCTGCTAATTAGCCAAACTGGTTCATGGTGTTGTCTTTGCCACCGGCTTTGAGCGCGGCATCGCCGTGGAAGAACTCTTTATGGTCATCACCGATATTGGAGCCTGCCATATCCTGGTGGCGAACGGTTGCAATCCCTTGGCGAATTTCCTGACGCTGTACGCCTTTCACGTAAGCCAGCATCCCTTCATCGCCGAAGTAGCCTTTCGCTAAGTTGTCGGTAGACAGGGCAGCCGTGTGGTAAGTTGGCAGCGTGATCAGGTGGTGGAAGATGCCCGCTTCGCGAGACGAGTCGCGCTGGAAATTGCGTGTCCACTCATCGGCCAGCTGGCCAAGTTCGGTCTCGTCGTACTCTGCGCTCATCAGCTTGTCACGCTGGTAAGCGGAAACGTCTTTACCCTCTTCCTGCCATGCATCGAACACCTGCTGGCGGAAGTTGAGCGTCCAGTTGAACGACGGAGAGTTGTTATAGACCAGTTTGGCATCCGGCACGACCTGGCGAATGCGGTTGACCATGCTGGCGATCTGGCCAACGTGGGGCTTCTCGGTTTCGATCCACAGTAGGTCGGCGCCGTTTTGCAAGCTGGTGATGCAGTCCAGTATAACGCGGTCTTCGCCGGTGCCGGGTTTAAACTGGTAGAGGCCCGAAGCGAGGCGCTTGGGTTTAACCAGTTTGCCGTTCTGCTTGATGACCACATCGCCGTTGTTGATATCGGCGGCGTTTTCAATCACATCGCCGTCCAAAAAGCTGTTGTACTGGTCGCCGAGATCGCCTGGCTCGTTGGTAACGGCAATTTTCTGCGTCAAGCCCGCGCCGAGTGAGTCGGTACGCGCAACGATAACGCCATCTTCAATGCCGAGTTCCAAAAAGGCGTAACGCACGGCGTTGATTTTGGCCAGGAAGTCCTCGTGGGGCACAGTAACTTTACCGTCCTGGTGACCACACTGCTTCTCATCAGATACCTGGTTTTCCAACTGGATGCAGCAGGCGCCCGCTTGAATAAACTTTTTGGCTAACAGGTAGGTGGCTTCTGCATTACCAAAGCCAGCGTCGATATCAGCAATAATCGGTACGATATGAGTTTCGTAGTTATCGATTTTACCGATCAGTTCCTGCTCTTTTGATTTGTCGCCAGCCTCTTTGGCTTCATCGAGGGCGCGGAACAAGTGGTTAAGCTCCCAGGCATCGGCTTGTTTTAGAAAGGTATAGAGCTCTTCGATCAGGTTCGCGACGGAGGTTTTTTCGTGCATCGACTGGTCGGGCAGCGGGCCGAACTCGGAGCGTAGCGCGGCAACCATCCAGCCGGAAAGGTAGAGGTAGCTACGTTTGGTGGTGCCAAAGTGCTTCTTGATCGAGATTAGCTTCTGTTGACCAATGAAGCCGTGCCAGCAACCTAGCGACTGGGTGTACTGGGCGGTATCGGCATCATAGGCGGCCATATCTTCGCGCATGATCTTGGCGGTGTAACGCGCAATATCCAGGCCGGTGTGAAAGCGGTTCTGTGCACGCATGCGAGCGGCATACTCAGGTTTGATGGTTTCCCACTTGCCGCCTTGAGCTTCGCGTAGTTGGGCCATGGCTTTGATATCGTCGAGCAGTCCTGTCATGAGCTTATCCTCTTCGGGCTGGATAGTGTTTCGCAAATCAGCTTTTGCTTATGCTGCACCTGCGAAGTTGTATTTAGCATTATTGATTTTCGTGATTGTGTCTCTAGGTCAATCGTCTCTCATGCAAACGTCTTGAAAGCTGGAAGCAGTAACGCTAGAGACCTCAGCTACAGCGTTGAGCTTGATGGATTGACCCAATCCGCTTAACGCTGCAATGCAATAACTATCCACGAGGATGGCGCCTTCAACAATTGACACTTGGGGGCAGAGGCCGTTGTAACCCGACGACAGGGAGGTAGAGGAAGGGAGGGTTTGTGTAGTCGTTTTTCGTCAAGATGGCGGCAAGAGCGCATAAAAAAGCACTGCCGAGGCAGTGCTAGAGATCAATCAAGAGGGCTTGTTAATCGAGCGAAAGCGTCATTTCTCGATGAGGGATGCCTGCATCCAGAAACTCATCGCCATGGGCGATAAAGCCTAGACGCTCATAGAACGCCAGTGCGTGTACCTGGGCACTCAGGGCCACTTGGGAGTGGCCCGCATGGCGTGCCGCTTCAATCGCGGCCTGCATCAGCAGTACACCAATACCGGTGCCGCGGGCATTAGCGAGTACGGCGACGCGGCCTATATGCCCGTCGGGCAGCAGTCGTGCGGTGCCTACCGGCTGCTGATCAAGCATGGCGAGAAAGTGCTGGCACGCCGGATCCAGGCCATCCCACTCCTCATCCTGGGGCACGCTCTGTTCTTCAATAAATACCTTGCGGCGGATCTCGCTGGCCGTTGGGCCCAGCGTTTCCCAACTGCCAGTGCTAATGTGGGTAATCGCCATTAATACTCCTCGTCGTCATCACCTTCATCACTCATAAAGCCGAGGCTGCCGGTATTGACCAACTGGGTGATGAGCGCAGTTGCGCCGTCAAGCTCAAGGTCTTCGGCGTAGAGAGGGGTGGTGTCGGCTAGGCGTTTGGCTAATTCAGTTGAACAGGCGTGGCCGTCACCATCCACAAATAGCGTGGTACCGCTGGCATCGCGACGCCAGGCAAAGCGTGAGCCAGGCATATGGTAGAGCGGCTCCCCCTCTTGTAGTTGAGCAACAAGCGCCTCTTCGTCCAACGGTGTTTCAAGCGGTACCACTTGATCGACATATTTTGGCTGAGTCATCACCCGGCCAAACCACTGGGCAATCTGAGTAGGGTTATCCAGCGTCGACATAATCAGCTGACGCATACGCTCAACGGCTGCGTCGTCCAGTTCACCGACCTGCTGAGCAGGCGCCATGCCCGCATCGCTGTAACGCTGAGAGGCAGGCAACTGCTCGCCCAAATAGTCGGCGTAGGAGGTGATCGCTTCATCGGCAGAAGGAGCACGAAAGCCAACTGAAATGGTCATGCAGTCATCGCTCTGGCTAACGCCGTGATGCGCCCAGCCGGGAGGGAGATAAAGCATGTCGCCGGGGTCAAGCACCCAGTCGGAGTCGGGCTCTACGGTGAATTCTTTCAGGATGCGGAGATCGATACCTTGGATGATCGGCGCATCTTCCGTGAGCTTGCCGCCCAACTGCCAGCGGCGGTGGCCGCTGGCTTGGAGTAAAAAGACATCGTACTGATCGATATGTGCACCCACATTTCCGCCAGGAGGCGCGTAGCTGATCATCACGTCATCGAGCCGCCAACGAGGTAGGAAGTCAAACTCATTCATTAGCGCAGCCACCGATGGAACATAGTGGTCAACCGCTTGCACCAGAAGGCTCCAGTTTTTTTCCGGGAGCCGTTCAAAAGTGGCTTCATCGAAGGGGCCGTGGGAGACCTGCCAAGGGCCATCCGGGCCCTCCTCTTCAACCAAACGCGCTTCTACGCCAGGCTCGCAGGCGAGTCCAGCCAGTTCATCGGCTTCAATCGGGCTGATGAAGTCGGGCATGGCGCCACGAATCAGCAGCGGCTTTTGCTGCCAATAATTGGCCAGAAAGTCTGCAGCGGTAAGATCGCCCAGCAGTGTTAGCGGCTTATCGTGATGGTTCATGGCGTGTCCTGGTGTAGTGGTCGCAGCAACGTTGGTCACAGCAAGTTGGTCACAACAAATGGGTTACAGAGAGTTTAGCTGATGTGTCAGTGCTTCGGCTTGCGCCTGGGCATTACCAATATAGTTGGCCGGTGAGAGCGCCTTCAATTCGGTTTTGACCTCGCTGGGCAGTTCAAGGGTATCAATAAACGCCGCAAAGCCTGCTTGGTCAATACGTTTGCCACGAGTCAGTTGCTTGAGTTTTTCATAGGGCTTTTCAATACCGTAACGGCGCATCACCGTTTGAATCGGCTCGGCGAGCACTTCCCAGCTGTTATCCAGATCAGCATCTAAACGCTCAGGGTTGGCTTCAAGCTTGCTGATGCCTTTGAGGCTGGCGTGGTAAGCAATCAACCCATATGCCAAGCCTACGCCAAGGTTACGCAGCACGGTGGAGTCAGTCAGGTCGCGCTGCCAGCGGGAGATCGGCAGCTTTTGCGCAAGGTGGCTAAGCACAGCGTTGGCCAGGCCCAGGTTGCCCTCGGAGTTTTCAAAATCAATCGGGTTAACTTTATGTGGCATGGTCGAGGAGCCAATTTCGCCCTCAACCGTGCGCTGCTTAAAGTAGCCCAGTGAGATATAGCCCCAAACGTCGCGATCGAAGTCGATCAGGATCGTATTGAAGCGGCAAATGGCGTCAAACAGTTCGGCGATATAGTCGTGGGGCTCGATCTGGGTAGTGTAAGGGTTAAAAGTCAGCCCTAAGCCTTCCACAAAGGTGCGGGCATTGGCTTCCCAATCGATCTCCGGGTAGGTGGTCAGGTGGGCGTTATAGTTGCCCACAGCGCCATTGATTTTGCCGAGCACTTCCACCGCTTCGATCTGCTTCAGCTGACGCTTAAGGCGGTACGCCACGTTGGCCATCTCTTTGCCCAGCGTGGTCGGGGTGGCGGTTTGACCGTGAGTACGCGACAGCATCGGCTGGGCGGCGTGGGCAATGGCTAGCTTGGCAATGTCATCGGCAACCTCGTGCATGGTGGGCAGCATGGCGTTCAGGCCGTCGCTGAGCATTACGCCGTAAGAGAGGTTGTTGATATCTTCGCTGGTGCAGGCAAAGTGAATGAACTCGGTCACTGCATGTAGCTCGGCCTGACCTGCGATCTTCTCTTTGAGGAAATACTCCACTGCTTTGACGTCGTGATTGGTGGTGCGCTCGATCTCTTTGATGCGTTCGGCATCCGCGATAGAAAACTCACGAATCAATTGCTCAAGGAACGCGGTAGCCTCAGCAGATAAGCGCGGTACCTCGGTAATCTGAGCATGCTCAGCCAGGCGCTGTAGCCAGCGAACCTCCACAATCACACGGGCGCGAATAAGGCCGAATTCACTGAAGTGTTCGCGCAGGGCGGCGGCTTTAGAGGCGTAGCGGCCGTCGACGGGGGAGAGGGCGGTCAAAGCGGAGAGTTGCATGGCATCGTTTCCAGGAGGTTCGAAAGAAAATTAGTCGAGAGCAAGTTAATTGAAAAGACGTCGATCGAGAACAGAGTAGCCGTCTAGTCGAGGCTATCCAGTGCCCGGCGTAGCGCTTTACGCTGGAATACCAGTTTCCAGCGGCGCCCGCCTTGCTGGTGCCACAATAATCCAAAGCGAATCCCCGCCATTAAGCAAGCGCGTACACGCTCAGGCATCATGCGGCTCTGCAGCAGTGATGGATCCCCTTGCACCACAATGCGGGTTTTAAAGGTGGATATCGTCTCTTGGTACGCTTCCCCAAGACTGGCCACCACGTTTTCATGGGTAGTGCCAAAGTGCTCGGCTTGACCCTGAATGCGGGTTAATTTTTGGCCCAGTGAATCCATCATGTCGTTATTGGTACGCAGCTTATTCATTAGCATCAGCAGCGAAAAACCGTAGCGCAACACCACCGGGTTCGCCTGCTTACGCCCCACCAGGGCTTCTAAGGTATCCAGGCCGCGGCGCAGATTATTGGGGTGCCCGCCATAAATCGCCTCGAAGCTTTCCGGGTTAGTATCCACAGTGGCCTCAATCAGCGTTTCCCAGGCGCGGGTGTCGACCTGCCCGGTGCGAGCCAGCTCATCGACCAGGCTGGCGGCTTGAAAGACGCCAGCAAGGGCAAGTGCTTGGCGGACTGCCGGAGAATCGGGGGCGCGATGAATCGGGGTAGGATTCATGCAGCAGCCTCCGCGGCTTTCTTCCAGGTAGCGCGAATAACGCCGCCGCCCAAGCATATGTCGCCATCGTAAAGCACCAACGACTGGCCAGGGGTGACCGCCCACTGCGGGTCGTCAAACGTGACCTCAACGCCACCGTCGGGCAGCGCGCGCATTTCACAGCTGCAGTCGCTTTGCCGATAGCGCGTCTTGGCGGTAAAGCGCCCCTGCTGAACCGGCGGCTCACCCGCCACCCAATCCATGGCCTCTGTGACCAAGGTATCGGAGTAGAGCAACTGGTCATGCTTACCCTGCACCGCGATCAGTACATTGCGATCAAGATCTTTTGCCGCCACGTACCAGGGGTCTTCGGAGTAGTTGGCAAGCCCGCCAATGCCTAGACCCTGGCGCTGGCCCAGGGTGTAGTACATCAGCCCCATATGTTTGCCGATGACATCGCCATCCGGCGTTTCAATGGTACCGGGCTGGGCGGGCAGGTACTGCTGGAGGAAATCGCGAAACCGGCGCTCGCCGATAAAGCAGATGCCGGTGGAGTCTTTTTTCTTAGCGGTGATCAAATCGTGCTGTTCTGCAAGCGCGCGTACGGCGGGCTTTTCCAGCTCACCTACGGGAAACAGAGTACGGGCAATGGCGGCTTCTGGCACTGCATGCAGGAAGTAGCTTTGATCTTTATTGCTATCCAGGCCTTTCAGCAGGCGCGGGCGAACATCGCCATCGCCTTGGCTAACATGCCCTTTACGAACATAGTGCCCGGTGGCGATTTTGTCGGCTCCGAGCATTTCAGCGTACTCAAGGAAGACCTTAAATTTGATCTCCCGGTTACACAGAATATCCGGGTTGGGCGTGCGGCCCGCTTTGTATTCGGCTAAAAAGTGCTCGAATACATTATCCCAATACTCGGCGGCAAAGTTAGCGGTGTGCAGTTTAATGCCCAGTTTGGCGCAGACCGCCTCGGCGTCGGCGAGATCCTCTTTGGCCGTGCAATATTCGGTTCCGTCGTCTTCATCCCAGTTTTTCATAAACAGGCCTTCGACCTCATAGCCTTGTTGCATGAGGAGAAGGGCCGAAACGGACGAGTCGACGCCGCCGGACATACCGACAATCACTTTGCCATTAGCGGCTGTGGCGGATGACTCAGTGGTGGATGAGCCTGGCGTAGTTGGTTCAGTGGATGACATGGGCATCCTCAGTTGAAGTAGGGTGCAAATAAGCAGTGTGCAGTTGGGCGAGGATTATACACGATGGGGGGTAATGGCTTCGAGTGCTTCACTCGCGAATCACCGACAGGGGATAGCCAGGCCCGCTGAGTGCATCCTCGATACGTTTGAGTACCAGCGGGCTGCGTAGGCGCGCCTGCTGATCTAACGACCGTATTTGCTCAATGGTAAGCCAGTGGGTGGCGAAGATATCCGGGTCGAGGGGAAGGTCGAGTTGATGAAGCGGCGCAGCAATAAAACCGTGGCTGTGAAACGTTTGCCCTTCGTCGGTATGAAATACGTATAAACCCAAATATCCGGTGAGCGATACCTGCCAAGCAGTCTCTTCCACTACTTCGCGTAGAATGGCTGCTATGGGACCTTCGCCGGGTTCAATATGCCCAGCGGGTTGGTTAAACACACTTTGCGGGCCGCCACGCGGCTCTTCTACCATCAAAAAGCGCTCGCCCTGCTGGATGACGCAGGCAGCCGTGCTGCGAATAAGGCTCATCAGGGTTTCCTGCGTTTTGTGGTGGGCCGCCTACGCTGATCTTTTTGCGGAGCTATTCGTCGCTGACTTGGGGGTGTATTCGTCGGTCTGGGCGCGTGTAGGGCTTCTTTGCGCCATTCGCCAGGTGCCAAACCATCCAGCCGCCAGGGGCCGATCGCTACGCGAATCAAGCGCAGGGTGGGGTAGCCGACATGAGCAGTCATACGGCGAACCTGGCGGTTACGGCCTTCGCTTATGGTTAGCTCCAGCCAGCTAGTCGAGGGGTGGCGTTTGGGGTCGATGGGAGGGTGGCGTGGTGCGGTCGTAGGCGGATCTATTCTGTGCGCTTTGGCCGGCTGCGTTGGGCCATCTTTCAGCGCAATGCCTTGGCGCAACGCCTTCAATGCCGTGTCATCGATTTGCCCTTCCACCTGGGCCCAGTAGGTTTTGGGCTGCTTATGGCGCGGATGAGAAATGCGGTGAATCAGCTCGCCATCATCGCTGAGCAGCAGTAGGCCTTCAGAGTCGTAGTCAAGCCGTCCTGCGGGGTAAATATCTTTCACATCGACATACTGTGCAAGGGTTTGCCGCCCCTCACGGTCGCTGAATTGGCTCAGTACCTGGAAAGGCTTATGCAGTAAATAAAGGTTGCTCATGACTTCTCGTTGCCCTTTTTACTTTCTATTCACTCTCAGGAATGGGTATGTCGACAATGCGCATGGCGGGCAGCGCTGGTATACTCCGGCTACCTGATGGGGCGCCCATCGTTGAGCTCGCGCTCCGCTCAAGATTTCTTGCCATCGCAGCGAAAAGAGAGAGGTTAACGCAAAAATGACCAAAACGCCGAAGATCATCTATACGCTCACTGACGAAGCGCCCGCGCTCGCGACGCACTCCCTACTGCCGATTATCGATGCCTTTACCGATTCTGCCGGCATTCAGGTAGAGACCCGCGATATTTCCCTGGCCGCTCGCATCATTGCTCAGTTCCCTGACTATCTGAGCGAAGAGCAACGGATCGGCGATCACCTGGCGGAGCTTGGCGAACTGACCAAGACCCCAGAAGCTAATATTATCAAATTGCCCAACATTAGCGCCTCTCTGCCTCAGCTAAAGGCGGTGATTAAAGAGTTGCAGCAGCAGGGTTACAAACTTCCTGACTACCCTGAAGCGCCCCAGAGCGATGAAGAGAAAGACATTCAGGCGCGCTACGACAAGACTAAAGGCAGCGCCGTTAACCCGGTGTTGCGTGAAGGTAACTCGGATCGCCGCGCTCCGCTGTCGGTCAAGAATTACGCTCGCAAATATCCCCACCGCATGGGTGAGTGGAGCAGCGACTCCAAGTCCCATGTGGCGCATATGAGTGAAGGCGATTTCTACGGCAGCGAGAAGTCCGCGCTGATTGAAAAAGCCACCGATCTCAAGATCGAGCTGGTCGCTAACGACGGCAGCACCACGGTGCTCAAGCAGAAAACCTCGGTACTGGAAGGCGAAGTCGTCGACGCTGCGGTCATGAGCCGTAACGCGCTGCGTCGTTTTGTGGCCGACGAAGTCGCTGACGCAAAAGCCAAAGACGTGCTGTTCTCGCTGCACCTTAAAGCGACCATGATGAAGGTCTCTGACCCGATCATGTTCGGTATGGTGGTCAGCGAGTTTTATCAGGACGTGCTGAGTAAGCACGCGGATGAACTCCAGCAGGCGGGCTTCGACCCCAATAACGGTATCGGCGATCTCTATTCGGCCATTAAGTCACTGCCGGAAGAGCGTCAGACCCAGATTGAGGATGAGGTTCAAGCACTTTATGCCGAGCGCCCGCGTTTGGCGATGGTGAACTCCCATAAAGGGATCACCAACCTGCACGTGCCCAGCGATGTGATTATCGATGCTTCCATGCCGGCGATGATCCGCGATTCCGGTAAAATGTGGGGCGCCGACGACCAACTGCACGACGTCAAAGCCGTCATTCCTGATCGTTGCTACGCCGGTATCTATCAAACGGTCATCGACGACTGCAAACAGCACGGTGCCTTTGATCCGACGACTATGGGCAGCGTACCCAACGTAGGCTTGATGGCCCAGAAAGCCGAAGAATACGGCTCCCACGATAAGACCTTCCAGATTCCTACCGACGGTACCGTACGTGTCACCGATACCAGCGGCAATGTAGTGCTTGAGCACAGAGTTGAGCAGGGCGACATTTGGCGGATGTGCCAGACCAAGGATGCTCCGGTTCGCGATTGGGTGAAATTGGCGGTTAATCGTGCCCGCGAAAGCGGAACGCCGGCTATCTTCTGGCTGGACGCCCAGCGCGCCCACGATGCTCAACTGATCAAGAAAGTCGAGAGCTACTTAAAAGAGCACGATACCGCTGGCCTGGATATTCGTATCATGACGCCAGAAGAGGCCATGCGCTTCTCTCTGGAGCGTATCCGCAAGGGCGAAGACACTATCTCCGTCACCGGTAACGTACTGCGCGACTATCTGACTGACCTGTTCCCGATTATGGAGCTCGGCACCAGCGCCAAGATGCTCTCAATCGTACCGTTGATGAATGGCGGTGGCCTGTTTGAGACCGGCGCTGGCGGCTCTGCTCCCAAGCACGTTCAGCAGTTGCTGGAAGAGAACCATCTGCGCTGGGATTCGCTGGGCGAGTTTTTGGCCCTGGCGGCATCCCTTGAACACCTGGGCAGCACCTTCGATAACGCTCGGGCAAAAATGCTGGCTAAAGCGCTCGATCAGGCTAACGGCAAGTTCCTGGATAGCAACAAGTCGCCGTCGCGCAAAGTGGGTGAGCTGGACAATCGCGGCAGCCACTTTTATTTGGCGCTATACTGGGCTGAAGCGTTGGCAGAGCAGAGCGAAGATAGCGAAATGCAGACGCTATTCGGACGCCTAGCTGACGAGCTAACGGCCAAAGAAGCGACCATTGTCGATGAATTGAACAGCGTTCAGGGCCAGCCTGCGGATATTGGTGGCTACTTCCACCCGGATCACGAGCTGACGGCTCAGGTGATGCGTCCCAGCCAGACTCTCAACGAAACGCTTGCCATGGTCGCAAAAGGCTAATAGAGCCCGCCTGTGATTAGGCTGAATGACCCCCGTCCGCTTGGCGGGCGGGGGTTTTGCATTGCACTCGCTATTGCGCGCTGTAATATTTTAAGTTTTCCATGAACCCTTGCTGATCGAAAGCGTCTTACGTTTAGGCTAATAAGCTATAGTAGTTAAGAAATTATAGTAGTTAAGAGGCTACAGTTAAGAAACTACACTAGTGAATTGGCGATGTGAGGTCTGATAAACGCTTCCATCGGTCAGTGTCGAGACAACCAACCGTGCAGCTTATGCCCAACCAAGATAGTTCATACTTGACCGTGTTACCCGTAAAAGCGGGGATGACGCGGCCAGATATGCCCGATGAAGATGGTGATATAGCGGTACAGTCAGCAGAACCGGCGCTGGCGCAACCACCGCTTTATAAGGTGGTGCTTCACAACGACGATTACACGCCGATGGAATTTGTCATTGAAGTGCTGCAAGATTTTTTTAACATGGACAGCGAGACGGCCGTTCAGGTCATGCTCGCCGTACATACCCAAGGAAAGGGCACTTGTGGCGTGTTTACGCGCGATATAGCCGAAACAAAAAGCTATCAGGTAAATGAATATGCCCGTGAGTGTGAGCACCCGTTGATAAGTGATATTGAGGCCGCCAATTAAAAGCGTTGAGAAATAATTGGTGGTGAGGCTTGCAACCGTGCCATTTGTACCCGATGTTGAGAGTGCCGGTCGACTAAATTGATCCGACGCAAGCCCTAGGTGGCGACACGCCCTAGGTAGTAGCGAAAAGGGGACTGCCATGCTGAGCAAAGAACTTGAAATGACCCTGAACACGGCCTTCACCGTGGCGCGTTCAAAGCGCCATGAGTTTATGACCGTTGAGCACCTGCTGCTAGCGTTGCTAGATAATGCCTCAGCGGTAGACGTACTGAAGGCCTGCGGGGCTAACCTCGACAAGCTGCGGTCCGATCTGCAGGATTTTATTAACTCGACTACGCCACTGATTCCAGAAGGCCAGGGTGATCGTGAGACCCAGCCCACGCTTGGTTTTCAGCGTGTTTTACAACGGGCGGTCTTCCACGTTCAGTCATCTGGCAAAAGCGAAGTGTCCGGTGCCAATGTGTTGGTGGCGATCTTTTCCGAGCAGGAGAGTCAGGCGGTATACTTCCTTAAGCAGCAGAACGTTGCGCGGGTCGATGCAGTCAACTACATCGCCCATGGTATCTCCAAAGTGGCCGGTCACGGGCCGTCTCCCTCGCCTTCTTCACCTGAGAGTGAAGACGCGGAGGAGGGTGGCAGTGAGGGCGCTGCGCATCCGCTCACTGGTTACGCTACCAATCTCAATGAACAGGCACGTCTGGGTAAAATTGATCCGCTGATTGGCCGCGACCACGAGCTTGAGCGCGTGGTACAAATTCTGGCCCGTCGGCGCAAAAACAACCCGTTGTTAGTCGGTGAGGCGGGTGTAGGTAAAACCGCCGTGGCCGAAGGCCTTGCCAAGCGTATCGTTGAAGAAGACGTTCCCGATGTTATTGCCGATGCAGTGGTCTACTCGCTGGACATGGGTGCGCTACTGGCCGGTACCAAGTACCGTGGTGATTTTGAAAAGCGCCTCAAAAGCCTGCTGAGCGAACTACGCAAGCAGCCTAACGCTGTGCTATTCATTGATGAGATTCATACGGTGATTGGTGCAGGTGCCGCGTCTGGTGGCGTGATGGATGCGTCCAATCTGCTCAAGCCGCTGCTTTCTTCGGGCGAATTGCGCTGCATTGGTTCGACTACGTTCCAGGAGTTCCGCGGCATCTTTGAGAAAGATCGTGCTCTGGCACGGCGCTTCCAGAAGGTGGATGTGATGGCACCGTCGGTGGAAGACACCATCAAAATCCTCAAAGGGTTGCGTTCACGCTTTGAAGAGCACCACGAACTTAAGTACACCGATGGTGCGCTTGAAAGTGCCGCACGCTTAGCGGATCGCTACATCAATGACCGCTTCCTGCCCGACAAAGCGATTGACGTGATTGACGAGGCAGGGGCTCACCAGCGTCTATTGCCGCCAGAAGTGCGCGCCAAGACGATCGATGTCGAGCAAGTGGAAGCCGTGGTAGCGTCCATTGCACGTATCCCACCGAAGAGTGTTTCAAGCTCCGACCGTAAGCTGCTCGAGAAGCTGGATCGTGACCTGAAGATGCTGGTGTTCGGTCAGGATGAGGCGATTGATAGTCTCTCTGCGGCTATTAAGCTGTCCCGGGCCGGGCTTAAATCTCCCGATAAGCCCGTTGGTAGCTTCCTGTTTGCAGGCCCCACTGGTGTGGGTAAAACTGAAGTAGCCAAACAGCTTGCGCATATCATGGGCATTGAACTGGTGCGCTTTGATATGTCCGAGTATATGGAGCGCCATACCGTATCGCGCCTGATTGGCGCGCCTCCGGGCTACGTCGGTTACGACCAGGGTGGTCTACTGACTGAAGCGGTGACCAAGCAGCCGCACTGCGTGTTGTTGTTGGATGAGATTGAGAAAGCGCACCCGGAAGTCTTTAACCTGCTGCTGCAGGTCATGGATCATGGCCGCTTAACGGACAACAACGGGCGTGAAGCGGACTTCCGTCACGTTATCGTGATTATGACCTCTAACGCTGGTGCGGAGCAGGCGTCGCGTCGCTCCATTGGCTTCCAGCACCAGGATCACTCCACCGATGCCATGGAAGTGATCCGCCGTACCTTCTCACCGGAGTTCCGCAACCGCCTGGACGGTATTATTCAGTTCCACTCGCTGCCGGTCTCGGTGGTGCGCAATGTGGTCGACAAGTTCTTGATCGAACTACAGGCGCAGTTGGATGAGAAGCGTGTTCAGTTGGATGTAGACGACATGGCGCGGGATTGGCTGGCCGATAAAGGCTACGATCCTGACATGGGTGCACGTCCAATGGCGCGCCTCATACAAGAGAAGCTGAAGAAGCCATTAGCCGAAATGATTCTGTTCGGAGAACTGGCTGATCAGGGCGGTATTGTCCACGTTAGCCTGGAGGAGGGCGAGTTACACCTTTCCACAGAGACTGAGATGGCAGATGCGCCCTGAAAAGGGCGCTAAGCCGTGCTAAAAGCTATCTTTCTAATACTCATGCTATATGCATAAAAACGCAGCGCCCTGTCATCGACGGGGCGTTGTCGTTTTTAGTGAACCGCCATTGACGCTGATCGGCGCTGTCGTTAAAGGACAGTCTAGCTGGGGCAGTTAAAATCAGCCGAACGCGTTAATGGTGTAACGACTTAGCGCGAGCGGTAAACGATACGGCCTTTAGACAGGTCGTAAGGTGTCAGCTCAACTTTTACCTTGTCGCCGGTCAGAATGCGGATATAGTTTTTGCGCATTTTGCCGGAGATATGAGCGGTAACAACGTGACCGTTTTCCAGCTCAACCCGAAACATGGTATTCGGAAGGGTATCGACGATAACGCCTTCCATTTCAATATGATCTTCGCGTGCCATATAGGCATGTCCTCACTGATGAGTTAGTAATGTCATTATCGGTCAGAATTTGAGTGCCGCTAGGTGGGCACTCAAGAAACAGCGCTATATTGTGCCGTAAGCCCGTCGTCAAGGCAAAAAAGCTGGCATTTTTAGCGAATCAGCGGCCGCCAATGGCGTCCATCGAGTATTTCCAATGGCGCGAAAGCCTGCTTGTAGCGCATCTTACGGCACTCTTCGATCCAATACCCTAAATAAAGGTGCGGCAGCGCTTTTTCGCGGCTGAGCTCGATGAGCTGAAGAATGGCAAAAGTGCCTAGTGAGCGCTTATCCAGCGTCTCGCTAACGGCAAAGAAGGTGTAGATTGCCGAGAGCCCATGCTCCAACTGGTCGAATGCAGCCACACCAACCAGCTCTTCGTCGAGGTACATCTCCATCAGATGGGCATAGGACTCATCAAGGGTAAGGAAGGTGCGGTACTGCTCGCGGCTGGGCGGGAACATATCGCCGTCAGCATGGCGCTGACGAATGTAATTCGCGTAAAGCGAGTAGTGGGTAGATGCAAAGTGAGCAGGCACAATACGGATGCTTATATCGGCATTGCGGCGCCAAATTTTTCGTTGCGTGCGGTTAGCCGCAAACTGGTCAACCGGAATACGCACCGAGCGGCAGGCGTTGCAGCCCTCACAGTGAGGGCGGTAAAGATGGCGCCCACTGCGACGAAACCCTAGCAGCGCCAGCGAGTCATAGACACCTGGAACGGGCGACTCCTGCGGGTCGAGAAACAGCGTTGTCGCTTCCTTGCCGGGTAAATAGCTACAGGCATGCGGCACGGTAAGGAAAAAGCGCAAATCCCGCACCGGCCGACGCGGAGTGTTACTACTCACGGCCTGCCTCCTCGTTGTAAAAAAATGGTTGGAACAGAATAAGTTCGTCACTATGGTTCATCACTACGCATTACCCTCGGTGGCAATCGCCTTAAGCCAGAGCGATGCAGGAACAGTGGGTGTTTCAGTGGGTGACGTGGTAAACGTAAATGCCTTATCGGGTAACCAGTTTTTAAGATAGTTGATGAATGCCTCGCGAGCGACTGTAATAGCGCCCAGGCTTGCCAGATGAGGCGTGTGCATTTGGCAGTCGATGAGTTTTCCGCCATGTTCGCGCATGGCCCTGGCGAGATGGGCCAGCGCTACCTTCGAAGCATCCGGGGCGTGGGAGAACATCGACTCGCCAAAAAACACCGGCCCCATGGCGATGCCATACAGCCCGCCCACCAATTGGCCGTGTTGATGGACTTCGATGCTATGAGCAATGCCTAGAGCATGCAGTAGCCCGTAGGCCTCGCGCATTTCGTCTGTAATCCAGGTGCCCGCCTCTTCACCACGCGGGGCGGCGCAGGCCTGAATCACCTGATCGAAGTGTTGATCCAGGGTGATATGAAAGCCACCATGGCGTAATCGTTTGGTGAGGCTACGACGCTGCTTAAATTGCTCAGGTAGGAGTATCATGCGCGGGTCTGGACTCCACCACAAAATGGGGTCGTCGTCGCTGAACCAGGGAAATATGCCCTGCCGATAGGCTTCTACCAGCCAAGCGGGCGAGAGCTCCCCTCCGGCGGCCAGTAGGCCATTGGGGGAGGCCAGCGCTTGGGAGGTAGTTGGAAAATTAGGATGTGGCGAGGAAAGCCAAGGTAGCATTACTTGCTCCTGTTACGACGTTCTTGTACTGAGCGCTTTACGATAGCCTCTGTGACGGCGGAAGGATGCTCGGTATCATGCAAACTCGCAAGTGGATTAAAGACGCCATTGAGGTGTAAAGGGAGAGTCGCTTGAAAGTGAATAAAGCAGTAAACAAGCGAACGCAGCGTAGCGCGCGTCAAACACCATCATCGGCTTCAGCTGCGCGCGTTAACGCCGCAAAGGATAAGGCTCGTCGTTTTGGCCTGCGCTTACAAGGCTCCGTGCGCGAAGGCGTAGTGGTGATCCTGCTGGCGCTGTGTGTTTTCTTATTATTAGCGCTATTTAGTTACCAACCCTCTGACCCAGGCTGGTCTTATCAGGGCCCTGAGACAGATGTGGGTAACTGGATGGGGCAGGTTGGCGCTTGGCTGGCCGATGTTCTCTACTCACTGCTTGGCGCCAGCGCTTTGTGGTGGCCGGGTATGTTCGGCTTTGCCGCTTGGTGGCTGATTCGCTCACGCCAGGTACGTTTTGAACTCGACCCCGTGGCAATTGCTGTCCATGCGGGTGGCTTAGTGCTACTTATTTTCGGTACTACCATGTTGGGGGCGCTGCACTTTTATCACCCTGATAGCATGCTGCCCTATGCCTCAGGCGGTATTTTGGGCGAAGGTTTGGTCGGTGCGTTAAGGCCTTTAGTGGGAAGTGGTGGCGTTGGTTTAATCGCTGCGGCGTTAATTTTAAGCGGCTTTCCGCTGTTTAGTGGTATGTCGTGGCTGCAAGTGGCTGATGAGCTCGGCAAGCGCATATGTCGGTTGGGTAGCTGGTTATCGGCACGACGCCAAGCGCGTCGTATGCGCGCTGCTCAGCGAGCGGCTGCTAAAACTGCCAAAACTGCGGCCAAGCCTCAAGCAGCGCCTGAAGCGCAGTCTCAAGAAGCTAAACCTGAAGCTGCACCCGCTGAGATAAAGCCTGCGGCAGAGCCAGTAGGCAAAAGCCCCAGTGGCCGCGAACGCCGTGAGCCAGGCTTCTCTGTACCACTTTCCAGTCGTGAGGCGAACAGCTCTTCAGAGAGCAATGCGTCAGAAGCGAGTCCTTCAAATAGCAACGAAACCACGGATACTTCGATTCCCTGGGAGGCCGCAGCGTTTTCAAGTAATAAGCATGTGCCTGCTAAAACACCCGCGCCTATCTCTTCGACACCTACCGCGGAGCCGACGGTTTCAGCGCCTGGGGCAGCCCCGTCAGTGACGCCAGCGGCTAAAACGGCAGAAGAGGAGGGAGCAGCGGCACCCCCAGCGCCGCGGGAAAATGCCTTTGTCCAGGCAGAGGTAACGTCAGCAGCGCCTGAGACTCAAGCACCTGCGCCCGGTGATGAACCCAAAGAAGCCGAGACTTCCTTCCCGCTGCGTGCTACTCGTCAAGAAGAGCCTCCGGCGCCTGCCAGGAGTAACTTCTTTGCCAGCGATGAGGCGCCCGCCGAGAAAGAGACTGTTCATGCCGCGCCCGTTGAGCGTCGCAGTGAGCCATCACTCACCGCTGATCCCAGCAGCAGCCAAGCTGAACCACGTGTTGGTGAGCCACATATTGGTGACACTGATGCTGCCTGGAGCCCTGAGCGCGTCACCGCGCCTGAGCCTGCACGTAAACCTGAACGTGTAGCGGAAGTAGTGCCTGAGCCGGTGTGGGACGATGAAGAGATGGATGATGAGCTGTATGCCCAAGGCCGCGATGGAGGAGCGCACTCAACGACTACTCCTCCGTCCACGCCCACCCCAGCAGCTCGCCAAGAACCCAGCTTTGCGCCCGAAGAGAGCACGCCAGAGGCGGATGAAGGCCCCGCCCTGTGGACCGTGGAGCATTTGCAGAGCCAGCGGCCTGCTTTTGAAACTCTGGACGAACCTGAGGGCGACGTGCCGAGCTTGCAGCTGTTGACACCTGCAGAACCGTATCAACCCAATTATAGTGACGAGCAGTTGGCTGATATGGCTGAGCTGCTTGAAGTGCGGCTGCGCGAATACGGTGTGAAAGCGGAAGTGGTGGATACCTGGCCTGGGCCGGTGATTACCCGCTTTGAGATCAAGCCCGCCGCGGGCGTCAAAGTGTCTAAAATCAGTAACCTTGCCAAAGACCTGGCGCGCTCCCTGATGGTGAAAAGTGTGCGAGTGGTCGAGGTTATTCCAGGGCGTCCCACGGTGGGTATTGAAATACCTAATCCCAACCGGGCCATGATCCGCCTGCGCGAAGTTATCGACTCCGACCGTTACCAGCAGGAGACGTCACCACTCACCATGGCGTTAGGCCAAGATATTGGTGGCAGCCCTGTGGTCGCCAACCTGGGCAAGATGCCCCACTTGCTAGTAGCCGGTACCACCGGGTCGGGTAAGTCGGTGGGCGTTAACGCCATGCTGATCTCAATGCTGCTTAAAGCGAAGCCTAGTGAGCTAAAGCTGATCATGGTCGACCCGAAAATGTTGGAGCTGTCGGTATATGACGGCATTCCCCATCTGCTGGCGCCCGTGGTCACCGATATGAAAGAAGCGGCCAACAGCCTGCGCTGGTGCGTGGCCGAGATGGAGCGCCGCTACAAGCTCATGGCGGCCATGGGTGTGCGCAACATCGCGGGCTTCAATGGCCGTTTGGATGAAGCGGAGCGCGCCGGTGCCCAAGTGGCAGACCCGCTCTGGGAACCGCAGCCCTGGGAAGTGCATCAGCCGCATCCAGTGCTGGAGAAACTGCCCTACATCGTCGTGGTGATCGACGAGTTTGCCGATATGTTTATGATCGTCGGCAAAAAAGTCGAAGAGCTGATTGCGCGCTTGGCGCAAAAGGCACGCGCCGCAGGTATCCATTTGATTCTGGCTACCCAGCGCCCCTCGGTGGATGTTGTGACTGGCTTGATCAAAGCCAACATTCCTTCGCGGATGGCGTTTCAGGTCTCATCCAGAATTGATTCGCGCACCATTCTGGATCAGGGCGGCGCTGAAAGTCTGTTGGGGCATGGTGACATGCTCTATCTGCCTGCAGGTTCCGGACCACCTAACCGCATCCACGGTGCCTTTGTGGACGATGACGAAGTACACCGCGTGGTCGATGACTGGAAGCGCCGTGGAGCACCCGAGTATATCGAAGAGATCCTTTCTGGTGGCGTATCCGCCGATGCCTTAACGGGTCTTGAGGCTGAGGGGGGGGATGGCGACGATGCGGAGCAGGATGCGCTCTACGATGAAGCCGTGCAGTTTGTCACTGAAACGCGCAAAGCCTCGATTTCCGCCGTGCAGCGTCGCTTTAAAATTGGCTATAACCGGGCCGCTCGCTTAGTTGAGGCAATGGAGGGCGCCGGTGTGGTGACCTCTATGGGCTCTAACGGTGCTCGGGAAGTGCTTGCCCCGCCTCCGGTGGGCCACTAACCGCTTGATGAAAGCCACAATTATGCAATAAGCGTGAAAGTAGCGCCGCGGGTGAAACCCTGCGGCGTTTTTCTCGTCTGATTGTTACGTTTTTGAGTTAGCCATGGCCGGTTAAGCCGACCTCACTGCTTGATTTTTAAGCAACAGTTTTGAGCAACAGTTACCGGGCAACGGTTGCCTAGGGAGATTATATGCGCGATACGCAAACAAAACGCACTTCAGCAATGGGCGCTTCGCCACTGGCATTTGCGGCAAGTGCCTTGGGTTTAACCTTTGGTGCTCCCGCTTGGGCAGACGATGCTGCCGAGCGTTTGACTGAACGGCTGGATCCGCTTGAGCGTTATCAAGCGGATTTTGAGCAGCAAATTCTTGATGGCAGCGGGGAACGCCTCCAAAGCGCGCGTGGTGAGATGTGGCTGTCTCGCCCCGGTATGCTGCGTTGGGAAGTGGAAGCGCCTTACTCTCAAACCGTGGTCTCTGACGGCGATGATGTGTATATGTACGATCCCGACCTTGAACAAGTCACCGTTCAAGAGATGGACGATCGAGTAACCCATACCCCTGCGTTACTGCTGTCGGGAAGCGTGGACGATTTAACCGAAAGCTATGAGGTGTTCTACGAGCAGGACGGGGGAGAAGATGTCTTTACCCTAGTGCCTATCTCGGCCGATACGCTGTTCGAAGAGCTAAGCATGGTGTTCGATGCCGATACGCTAACCGAGCTGTGGATGATGGACAGTACCGGCCAGCGCACCGCCATCACCTTTAGCAATATTACCCTCAATGGCGAGATTGCTGAGGACATGTTTGATTTCGAAATTCCCGAAGGCACCGATGTTATTCGTGAAGAGCTTTAAGGGTTGGGAGTGAGGAGTGAATGGTGAGGAGTTGGTAAAGAGTTGCTGGAGGGTGGCGGTTAATCAATAACCTGCCACTGGTTTAACCATCAGGCGCCTTAGGGCGCCTGATCTGCTTCCTGGTCAAGATTTTCCCGCCATGCCATGATTTCCCCAAAGCGCTTCTCCTGACCAAAGGCACTTGGCTTGAAGAAGGTGGCTTTAGGCAGCTCTTCAGGCCAGCAGTCGTGGGCGCTTCCCGCCGGGTAGCCGTCTGGTTCGTTATGCGCATAGCGATAGCCTTCGCCATGACCCAACTGCTCCATCAGCTTAGTGGGCGCGTTGCGCAGGTACGTCGGTACCTCAACCTGGGGCTGCTGGCGTACGTACTGCTTGGCTTCACTCCAGGCGCGGTCAATGCGGTTACTCTTGGGCGCCACTGCTAAATGAATTGCCGCGTGGGCAATTGCCCGCTGGCCTTCGTAATCGCCCAGGCGTAAATAAGCATCCCAGGCGGCAATCACCAGCGGTAGCGCGCGAGGGTCAGCATTGCCGACGTCTTCTGAGGCAATCGCGGTCAGTCTGCGCACTACGTCCAACGGGTCACCGCCGCCCTGCATAAAGCGGGCCATATACAGCAATGCCGCGTTAGGGCGTGAAGAGCGTATCGACTTATGAATGGCCGAAAGTAGATCATAATAAGCGTCCCCCTGCTTATCGAAGGCGCTGGCCTGATGGCCGATCACATCGGCGAGTACCTCTTTATGCAGTACTTCGCCGTTTGCTTCCTGAGTAGCGAAATCGCAAGCGGTTTCCAGTAATCCCAGCGCCCGTCGTGCGTCGCCAGCGCTAGCGTGGGCCAGAGCAGTTAATACTTCGTCATCAACCTGAATGTCACGCTTGCCCAGCCCTCGCTCTACGTCGCTGAGTGCCTGGCGCATCACCGTGATCAGTTCCTCATGGGTAAGCGATTTCAGCACATATACCCGCGCACGGGATAGCAACGCCGAGTTGACTTCGAAGGAGGGGTTTTCGGTGGTGGCACCAATCAACGTTAACAGGCCCGACTCCACGTGGGGCAATAATGCGTCCTGCTGGCTCTTGTTGAGGCGATGAATCTCATCTAAAAAGAGGATAACCGTGGAGGACATCTGTTGGGCCCGCTCCACCACAGCGCGAATCTCTTTTACTCCGGCCATCACCGCGCTGAGGTGCTCCAGATGGGCCTGGGAGGCTCGGGCCAACAGCTCTGCCAGCGTGGTTTTGCCAACCCCTGGCGGCCCCCATAAAATCATTGAGCGCACAATGCCTGACTCCGCCATGCGACGTAGGGGTTTATCTGGCCCCACCAGCGCTTGCTGGCCCACGTAATCGTCCAGTTGGCGTGGCCGCATACGAAAGGCTAACGGAGCATCGTCAGCCGGTGTCGCCTGAGCGCTATCAAAAAGATCCATGTAAGCTTCCGTTATAAATCAGTACGTTGAGCAACAAATTGCCAACAAGTATAGGTGGTAAACTGCGTCTTAGAGAACTACCTTAGACGTAACCTATCAGAAAGATACACTTGCGAGGATAGCTTGAGAGGGGCATTGTTTATGATAACTGTTGTTGATAACCCCCGTTAGTTACGACACGCTCAGGTTACGATATGTTTTAGCGACACAACATGTTTGTTACCTCGCGCTTATTATCGCATGCCGTCAATCACGAAGGCTCGACGGTAGGCATGACACAATAAAGGAGACAGTTCGATGTTAAACCAACTGCGTCTAGATCATGCCAACATGGCGAGATTACTCCATGTGCTGCAGCTTAAGCAGAAAACCCTTGCCCAAGGTGAGCGGCCCAACTTCCAGCTTATGCGCGAGGTCGTCGACTATATTTTGTCCTATATGGATGGTTTTGCAGCCCCTCTGGAACGCGTCTGCGTGGAGCGATTGCAAACCCAGGCCCCAGAGCACGTTGCCCTGACCGAACAGATGGCGAATGACTATCGTGAGTTAAAGCCGCGCTTACAGCGCCTCTCCAACGACATTGACATGGTGTTAATGGATAACATCATTCCGATGGATCGTTTTGCCGACGACCTGAAAGATTATTTGGAAGCGCATCGTGCCTATTTGCGTCACGAACGCGAGGGGCTGTTCCCGCTGATTGACGAGCACTTTAGCGAGGAAGATATGGACGAGCTGCGTCAGGCGCTCCCCGAAGGCGCAGAGAAAGAGCTAGAGCGCCTACAGGACGCTTATCCCGAGCTCTATGCTGAACTGCGTGGTGCTGACGTGCCTGTGGTATAGCGCTAGCGGACAAGTGGCCGCTACGGGGCATCAATAAAATGACGGAGCATGCTAAAATAGCGGCTCCGTTTTTTTTAGGCAGAGCCATGATAGGCAGAGTCAGGAAAGGCCCCGTGTTAATTTTTGATTCCGGTGTCGGCGGCCTGTCGGTGGCGCAGTCGCTGCGCCAACACTACCCTGATGCTGCCCTGTGCTATGCCTGCGACAATGCTTGGTTGCCCTATGGGCTGCGCGAAGATGCAGCCCTGACCGACCGCATTGTGGCGGTATGTCGTTCCGCTGTGGAAGCGTGCCAGCCGAGTGTTTTGGTTGTCGCCTGCAATACCGCGAGCACTCTGGCGCTGGAAAACTTGCGCGAGCAGTTGGCGATCCCTGTCGTGGGCACCGTACCTGCTATCAAACCTGCCGCAGCGATTAGCCAGACACGCCATATTGGGCTGTTAGCCACCAAGGCCACGGTAGGGCGGCCCTACACCCAGCGCTTGATTGATAGTTTTGCCAGCGACTGTGTGATTACTCGCGTCGCCGCCGATGCCTTGGTGGTCGAGGCGGAAGCATACCTGGCTGGTGTCACCCCCAATATTGATCGCATGCAGGCGGCGCTGGCGCCGTTATGGCACGCCGTTGCATCTCCATCGTCTGCGCATTGTTTATCGTCTGCTCATCAAGCGCTGGATACCCCAGAGCTAGATACAGTGGTACTGGGCTGCACTCATTTCCCGCTGCTAAAGCCCTGGCTGATGCAGCTGGCCCCCGTGCCGCTACATTGGGTCGACTCCGGCGATGCGATAGCCCGACGGGTTTCGCAAGTCGTTTCTGAGCTAAACAGTGATCAGCAGGATGGCCGCTGCTTTACCACTGCCCCTGCTGCCAATCTGACCGCTGGTCTAGCCCGCTATGGGTTTAAGGCGTCCCAATTGCTTAATGTGGGCGACTGAGCACTATTTACTACTATTGCTGATCGAATTATTCAAAGGAGCAGCCTTGGCTATCCCCGTTGTAGAACCTGAACGCTACGCTGAGCAGCTAGCCGCCAAACGCGACTATCTGGAAAGTACCTTTGCCGCTTTTCAACCACCGGCATTAGAAGTGTTTGAATCGCCGCCAGGCTATTACCGTCAGCGCTGCGAGTTTCGCATATGGCACGAAGAGGACGACCTCTTCTACGCCATGTTCGAGGTAGACCCTGAGAATCCGAAGAACAAGAGGGTGATTCGGTTAGATCAGTACGCAGTCGCCAGTGAGCGAATCAATCAGCTAATGCCGCAGCTACGCGAAGCTTGCCTTCGCTGTGATGAGCTGCGTCGGCGGCTGTTCCAGGTAGAGTTTCTAACCACGCTGTCAGGTGAGGCGCTGATAACGCTGATTTACCACCGCCCGTTAGGCGATGAGTGGGAGCGCGAAGCCCGCGCTCTGGAGGCTGAGCTGGGTATTATGATTATTGGCCGCTCCCGCAAGCAGCGTATCGTACTTACCCGAGACCACGTATGGGAGCGGCTAGAGGTGGATGGCCGCACGCTGCACTACCAGCAGGTCGAAAACAGCTTTACCCAACCCAATGCGCATATCTGCCAGAAAATGCTTAGCTGGGCGCGAGAAGTCACCGCTGGCCAGCAGGAGAGTAATGCGAAGAAAGACCTAGTCGAACTCTATTGCGGTAATGGCAATTTTACCATTGCCCTGGCGGATAACTTCCGCCGCGTGCTGGCCACAGAGATTTCCCGCACGTCAGTGGCTAGCGCCAACGTAAACCTGGAAGCCAATGGGGTAACGAACGCGCAGATTGGTCGTATGTCAGCGGAGGAGTTTTCGCTGGCGCTGAAGGGCGAAAAAGCCGGGCGTCGCGTGGCGGAAATGGCGCTGGGAGAGTACGATTTTTCCACCGTGCTGGTCGACCCGCCCCGTGCTGGTTTAGACGAGCAGAGCTGTGAGCAACTCAGCGAGTACGCTCAGATCGTCTATATTTCATGCAACCCAGCCACGTTAGCTGAAAACTTGACCATACTGACCAACACTCATCGGATAGAACGCTTTGCGCTATTTGACCAGTTTCCGTTTACCGACCACTGTGAGTGTGGAGTGCTGTTGAAGCGGCGGACAGGCGAGTAAGCATACGACCTAATGCGTAAACGGTATGTGCCATGAACAACACGTCAAGTGATTAGGGACGCGACGATAGGTAGCGTAAGCTAGTCGTTATGTTGGCCTAAAGGCCTATTGTCCTTCGTTTTTTGGCCGTTTAATGGCCTAGGCAGTCGAGGTGATGGATGCACTACGTTGCGATTGAAGAGAGTCGGCAAGATCTTTTGAAGCAGCTCCAGGAGCGGCTACACGCGCGGTTAGACCCCGCTCGCGCCGCCACTGTGGACGCTTTTGCTCGGCACTTTTATGCCACCGTGCCGGTGGAAGACCTAGTGGATCGTCGCCTGGACGATCTGTATGGCGCAACGCTGTCGGTCTGGCAGTTTTTGCAGCATCACGACCCACAAAGTCCCAAGGTAAGAGTATTTAACCCTGATTTTGAAGAGCACGGCTGGCAGTCGACGCATACTTTTGTCGCCGTTCTCCATGAAGATATGCCGTTTTTGGTCGACTCGGTGCGTATCGAGCTCAACCGCCGCGGCTTGACGGTGCACGCCATTCAAAACGCCGTGCTGGCGGTCGCCCGTGATGAGCGCCATCAGTTGCAGGCGCTGGCCTCGCCCAGGGCAGAAAACGCGCCAGAAGCGCGCGAGTCGCTAATTGTCATCGAAGTAGACCGGCACACCGACGTAGCGTTGCTTGAGAAAATCGAAAGCAACCTAAATGACGTGCTTCGCGATGTACGTACCGCTGTGGGCGATTTCGACGCCATGTGTTCGCAAATCACCGCCTCGATTCAAGAACTCGAGAAAAACTGCCCGCCGCAGATCGATCCTGACGACCACGAAGAGGCGATTGCCTTTTTAGAGTGGATGCTCAAAGATAACTTTACTTTCCTGGGCTACGACGAGTACCTGCTGGAAGGCAGCGAGTTAAAGCGCGACGCAGATAGCGTGCTGGGCGTCTTCCGCCTGGATCAGCCGCGCTACTGCGAGCGTATTCGCACCGAAGAGGGGGTGGATGAGCACAATGATTATGTGCTGGTGCCGCAGCTACTATCGTTTGCCAAAAGCGCCCATCACTCTCGGGTGCACCGTCCTACCTACCCTGACTACATTACCGTTGATCGCTACGACGACGACGGCAATGTAATTGGTGAGCGGCGCTTCTTTGGTTTGTTTACCTCTACGGTGTATAACGAATCGCCACGCAATATCCCGCTGCTGCGCCGTAAGCTAAAAGCGGTGATGGATATTGCCGGATTCAATCCCCAGGGTCACAACGGCAAGCAATTGCTCCAGGTGCTGGAAGTTTACCCCCGGGATGATCTTTTTCAGATCGATACCGAGTCACTGGCCAGCACTGCGCTGGGCATCCTCAATATTCGCGAGCGCCGCCAGGTGCGGCTGTTTATCCGCGCCGATATCAGCGGCAAGTTCTACTCTTGCCTGGTGTTTGTCCCCCGGGACGTGTTCTCCACGGATCTGCGTCAGCGGATTCAAAACGTGTTGTGCGACGAGTTAGACGCCCACTTTGGCGACTTCAATACCTATTTATCTGAGTCGGTGCTGGCGCGTATTCAATTGATTTTACGCTTTAATGGCGACGCGCCCAGCGACTATGACCTCAAGCGTTTGGAAAGCAAAGTGTCACGGCTGGCGCGCAGCTGGCGTGACGAGCTGCAGAACGCCATGATCGAAGGCTTTGGTGAAGAGCGCGCCAACAACCTGATGGATCGGTTCCGCGAGGCGTTCTCGGCCAGCTACCGTGAAGACTTCTCTGCGCGCACCGCGGTGTTTGATGTTCAGCACCTGCTGACACTGGATAGCGAGAACGACCTCTCGCTGTCGCTCTATCGGCCACTAGAAGAACAGGGTGGTGGCGTTAACCTGAAACTGTTCCACCGTGAATCGCAGATTCCGCTCTCTGACGTGCTGCCGATGATGGAAAACCTTGGCCTGCGGGTAATTGGTGAACGCCCCTACGATATTAACGCCCCTGAACAGCGCTACTGGATTCACGATTTTGAGCTTGAGCACAGCGGTGCGGATGTCAGCCTGGGCGATATGCGTGATGTATTCACGGAAGCCTTCAAGCGCATCTGGACCGGCGAGGCCGATAACGATGCGTTTAACCGCCTGATTATCGGCGCTGGGCTGGATTGGCGCGAAGTGGCCATGCTGCGCGGCTACGCCCGCTACCTCAAACAGATCCGCTTCGGCATGTCCCAGGATTACATCGCTGCTACGCTGGCCAACTATCCTGCCATTACCCGTGAGTTAGTTGAATTATTCCGCCTGCGTTTTGATCCTGAGCAGCAGAGCCACGCCACCGACGAGTGCATCGCGAGCTTAAATGAGCGCTTGGAAGGAGTTGCCAGCCTTAACGATGACCAGCTACTGCGCCGCTTTATGGAGCTGATCCTCGCCACCCTACGCACCAACTACTACCAACTGGCTGAGGGTGGGCGCTTTAAAGATTACATCGCCTATAAGTTGGAGCCTTCCAAGGTTACCGGCATGCCCAAGCCGCGACCAATGTTTGAAATTTTTGTCTGCTCGCCGCGGGTGGAAGGTGTCCACCTGCGGGGCGGCAAAGTGGCCCGCGGTGGCCTGCGCTGGTCGGATCGCTTTGAGGATTACCGTACCGAAGTGCTGGGGTTGGTGAAAGCGCAGCAGGTTAAGAACGCCGTTATCGTACCGGTTGGTGCTAAAGGCGGTTTTGTCTGTAAACGCATGCCGGAAAATGCCAGTCGCGATGTCGCCCAGAAAGAGGGCATTGCCTGTTACCAAATCTTTATCCGTGCGCTGCTGGATGTCACTGATAACCTGATGGGCGGCGATGTTGTGCCGCCGGAAAATGTTGTCCGCCACGATGAGAACGACGCTTATCTCGTGGTAGCTGCCGACAAAGGCACCGCTACCTTCTCAGATATCGCCAACGAAATTTCCATTGAGTATGGCCACTGGCTGGGTGATGCCTTTGCCTCTGGCGGTGCTAACGGCTACGACCACAAGAAAATGGGCATCACCGCTCGCGGTGCCTGGGAATCAGTTAAGCGCCACTTCAAAAATCTGGATCTCGACACCCAGCGCGACCTGTTTAGCGTGGTGGGAATCGGCGATATGGCTGGCGATGTCTTCGGCAACGGCATGCTGCTTTCCGACAAGATCCAACTGGTGGGTGCCTTCAACCACCTGCATATCTTTGTAGACCCCAACCCGGACGCCGAGGCGTCCTTTGCCGAGCGCAAGCGGCTGTTTGCACTGCCACGCTCTAGCTGGGAAGACTACAGCCAGGAACTGATCTCCGCCGGCGGCGGCATCTTTAGCCGTAGCGCCAAGTCGATTAGCATCACACCGGAGATGCAGCAGGTATTTGGTATCAAGGAAGAGCGCCTGTCGCCTAATGAACTGATCCGAGCCATGCTCAAATCCAAGGTCGATTTGATCTGGAACGGCGGTATCGGTACCTATGTGAAGGGTTCTGACGAAACCGATGCCGATGTGGGCGACAAAGCCAATGACACCCTGCGCATCAACGGCAATGACTTGAATTGCCGTGTGGTCGGCGAGGGCGGTAACCTCGGCTTGACCCAGCGCGGACGTATGGAAGCCG
Organism: Halomonas sp. IOP_14; assembly: GCF_021021315.1. Taxonomy (NCBI): domain Bacteria; kingdom Pseudomonadati; phylum Pseudomonadota; class Gammaproteobacteria; order Oceanospirillales; family Halomonadaceae; genus Halomonas; species Halomonas sp. IOP_14. Next base: position 57,093 of record NZ_JAINWD010000010.1, read on the forward strand.
CCGCCAAAGGCGTGCGGGTGTATACCGATTTCATCGATAACGCCGGTGGGGTGAACTGCTCCGACCACGAGGTCAATATCAAGATTTTGATCGATGAAGTGGTCAAGCGCGGTGACATGACCGAGAAACAGCGCAATCAGCTGTTGGCGGAAATGACCGATGAGGTGAGCGATCTGGTGATCCTGGATAACTATCGCCAAAGCCAGGCGCTGGATCTATCGGCCACCCTTTCCGACCAGTCAATGGGCCCTTACCGCCGTTTTATCAGCGAGCTGGAGGCTGCCGGACAGATTGACCGCGAGCTGGAATTCCTGCCTACCGATGATGTGCTCAAAGAGCGGGCCAGCAACAATCAAGGGATGCGCCTGCCGGAGCTGTCGGTACTGATCTCCTACGCCAAGAGCACCCTGAAAGGCGACTTGATCACCTCTGACGTACCGGACGATCAATATATTCACCGCCACCTGGAGCGGCTGTTTCCATCAGTGCTGGTCGAGCGCTTTAAAGACGAAATGTACGAGCACCGTCTGAAGCGTGAAATCGTTGCGACACAGGTCGCCAACGACTTGGTCGATCATATGGGGGTCGTCTTTGTACGCCGCCTGATGGACTCCACCGGAGCGGGACGCGCCGATATTGCGCGAGCCTACATCGTGGCCCGTGATAGCTTTAACTTGCCCAGTCTATGGGCGCAAATTGAAGCCCTCGATAATCAGGTGCCCAACCGCATTCAGTACTCGATGATGCTTGACCTGATGCGCTTGATTCGTCGTGCCACGCGCTGGTTTGTGCGTCAGCACTTAGGGCTTTCGACACAAGATACCATTGAGTACTTCGCTCCTCGCTTGGCGCAGTTGCAGGAAGGTATTGGTGAGCTACTCAGTGGTGAAGAGCTTGGCGCCTGGAACTCGCGTCGTGACGAGTTGTTGGAGGCGGGTGTGCCAGATGCACTGGCATCCAGCGTGGCGGCGTCATCAAGCCTTTATGCGGGGCTAGGTATTATCCAGGCGGCGCGCCTGACCAATGAAAAACCCCAGCGGGTGGCGGAAGTGCTGTACGAAATTGGCAGCCGCCTGGAGCTACCGTGGATGATTCAGCAGGTAACCCAGCTGGAAGTGCGCGACGCCTGGCAGGCTCAGGCTCGTGAGACTTTCCGCGACGACATCGAGCGTCAGCAACTGGCACTGACCACCAGCGTGTTGAAGCTCGACGCCGGCAGCCGCGATACCCAAGAGCGGGTTGCGCAGTGGTTGGATCAGCACGCCGATCTGCATCGCCGCTGGTGCCGCCTTATTGAAGAGGTGCGCGGCGGCAGTGAAGGAGGCTTTGCGCTCTTCGCCGTGGCGGTACGCGAGCTGGTAGATCTTGCCGAGAGCGATAGCGAAGCGTAGACGTACCCTAATCCACTTAATGAAAGCGCGCCCTGGTTCTCCACCAGAGCGCGCTTTATTGCGTTATACTGATGCCCGTTTTCAGCCCCCGCTTCAAGAGATCCGCTATGTACAACCTCGCTCGCTCACTGTTTTTTCGCGTTGACCCAGAGACCTCTCACGGGATGGCCTTGAGCGCTCTGGATGCACTGCATCGGGTGGGTGGGGTAGCACGCCTGTTTGGCCAGTCGGTGAGTGATCCCGTCGAGCTGATGGGGCTGCGGTTTGCCAATCGGGTGGGTCTCGCCGCTGGGTTGGACAAGAATGCTGACCACCTGGATGCCCTTGGCGCGTTGGGGTTTGGGTTTGTCGAAGTTGGCACGGTGACGCCTAAGCCGCAGCCAGGCAATCCTAAGCCTCGGCTATTTCGCTTAGCGCAGCATGAGGCGATCATCAACCGCTTTGGCTTTAACAATAAGGGGGTCGAGCACCTGACCCAGCAGGTCAAACAGCGCCACTACGGCGGCATTGTGGGCATTAATATTGGTAAAAACCTGACGACTTCAGTAGAACACGCGCTGGATGACTACTTGGTATGCTTAGACGCGGTGCACTCTTATGCGGATTACATTGCCGTTAACGTCTCTTCACCGAATACCCCTGGGCTGCGCAGCCTACAGTTCGGCGAACAGCTGGATGCGCTGTTGGGGCCGATTCGAGCACGAGCCTCAGAGCTCAATGAACAAACGGGCCGCAACGTACCATTGCTGATTAAGATAGCCCCGGATATGAGCGCTGAAGAAGTAGCCTTGATGGCAGAAAGTATTCAGCGCAATGCACTTGATGGCGTGATTGCCACCAATACGACGGTTTCCCGCGCAGGAGTAGAGGGTGATTCACAAGCGGAGGAGGCTGGAGGGCTCTCTGGGAAACCGGTCTTCGAGGCATCCAATCGCGTTATTCGCCAACTGCGTGAGCATCTACCATCGTTACCTATCATAGGTGTCGGTGGGATCGATAGTGCTGCTGCTGCTCAGGCCAAAATCGCGGCGGGAGCTGATTTAGTGCAACTCTACTCGGGGTTGATCTATCAAGGTCCTAAACTGGTCGGTGAATGCGCGAGGGCACTGAAAGCTAAAGGTTGAGCGCAAAGATGATTAGCGAAGCAGTGTGGGCATAAAGGCGCACTAAAAAGCCCACTTGAAAAAGTGGGCTCATTGAAAACCTCTCGCTTAAAATCTTTCTTTTAAAACCTTGAAAAATAAAACGTTAGGCCATGACTAAGGGATTTTTGTGGATGCCCGAGATGCCGGTCATCCCATCCCACTGGTCGCCGCGACCTTCACGCCAACCGCTCATCCAGTATTCGCGTAAATTGATATCTTGACTGGGACAGTCGTCACGAGAACGACCCGATACACCCGCTTTGTAGCCGTGGACATAAGCCCGCTGGAAGCGATCACGTTTTTGCCGTTTCATTGGCTAACCTCTTTTCACGAAAGCCTTTGATAAGAAATAGGGTGTTATCGACTTATGTTATCAACAACAACCACTATTCCGAGAGCTTGCTTCAAGAGCGAGACGCCGCTTCAGCCCTGTTGTTTGGCACTCACGGGCGGAACGAGCCGAGCGGCAATCTCTTACAAAGAACACTTATACGCCATAGGTCTGGTCTTGAACCGACCCTGACAAGAAACGCATGCGTTTTTCAGTAGCTACTCTCTTATTGTTAGACCATGATGGGGTCATCTGTCGACTACCAATTTGTCATAAAACGTAAACTCATTTGTTATATACAGGAATATTGCGCCTTTACGCGCCGTTATTATCATGACCGAGTTGAATCAAAACGCCCCCTTGAGTCTGCTAGCCACTTGCCCGAAAGGCATTGAAGGCTTGCTTCACGATGAACTAGTGGCATTGGGCGCCACGCCGGGTAAAACCACTGTGGCGGGCGTCTATTTCACTGCCAGCCAAGCGATCGCTTATCGTGTCTGCCTGTGGTCTCGGTTAGCTAACCGGGTCATTTTGACCCTGGTACGCGAATCGATGATCGATACCGCTGAGCAAGTGCGCGATGTGGTTGCCCGTATTGCCTGGACGCAGCACCTGGCGCCGGGTAACACCTTGGCGGTCGATTTCCACGGCCGCAGCGATCATATTCGCCACACCCGCTTTGGTGCCCAGACCGTTAAGGACGGCGTAGTTGATGCCCTTCAACTGGCAGGGCAGGAACGTCCCAACGTTGATACTAAAACCCCGCATTTGCGCATATACGCCCACCTCCACCGGATGAACCTGACTATTGGGTTGGATCTCTCTGGTGAAAGCCTGCACCGTCGCGGTTATCGCCGGGATGTGGGTCATGCGCCGCTGAAAGAGAATTTGGCCGCCGCGCTGCTGGTGCGCGCAGGCTGGCCTGAGCGCCTCAAAGTCGGTGAACCGCTGATTGATCCGCTTTGTGGTGCAGGCACGTTACTGATCGAAGCCGCCATGATGGCCGCTGATCAAGCACCTAACCTGAACCGCGAGCGGTTCGGCTTTCACGGCTGGGCAGGGCACGATGACGAAGCGTGGCGGGAACAGAAGCGTGAAGCCGAAGCGCGCGCGTCGATTGGTCGCAAGCGCTGCAAAGCCCAGCTATTAGGTTTCGACCAGAGTCCCGCGGCGCTTACGGCGGCGAAGTCCAATGCTATGCGGGCAGGCATCCCAGCCTTGATTACCCTGCATGGGCAGAGCCTTGCCCAGTTAACGCGTCCCGAAACACTGACTGCTGAGAGCGGCCTGCTGATCACCAATCCCCCTTACGGCGAGCGGCTGGGCGAGCTGCCCGAACTGGTGCGTCTCTACGCCCAGCTAGGTGATAAAGCCAAAGCGCTGTTTCCCGGCTGGACCCTGGCGGTGTTTACTGGCAACCCGGATTTAGGCCATCGGCTGGGTATGCGTGCGCACAAACAGTACGCACTCAAAAACGGGGCCCTGGAGGCCAAGCTACTGCTTATGGAGATTGGTGGCGCCGAGCATCCGCCTGCCGCGAGCGATACAAAGCCCGTTCAGAACGAGAACAGTGCAGTAGCGGCACCTAATGAAGAGGCTAGCGAAGAGCAAGCTGTTCACAAAAACCAAGACAATGCCCAGATGTTTGCCAATCGGCTGATCAAAAATCAGAAGCGCTTGAAGAAATGGCTGAAGCAGAGTGGTGAGACCAGCTATCGTGTGTATGATGCCGATATGCCCGAGTATGCACTAGCGGTAGATCGCTACGGTGACCGCGTGCACGTGCAAGAGTACGCGGCGCCCAGTTCGATCAATCCGGCTCAAGCGCAGAAGCGTTTGTACGATGCCTTGGAAGTCATGCCCGAGGCGCTTAACGTTGACGCCAGTAAAATCTATATCAAGCGCCGCGAGCGCCAAACCGGCAGCGCCCAGTATCAGAAGCGTGCCGCTAGTGGCGAGCGTTTTGAGGTGCAAGAGGGCAAGGCACGGCTCTGGATCAATCTGCGCGACTACCTGGATACCGGGTTATTCCTTGACCACCGCCCGGTACGTCGGATGCTGGGCGAAATGGCCAGCGGCAAGCGCTTTTTAAACCTGTTCTGTTACACCGCCACAGCAACGGTGCAGGCCGCCTTAGGCGGCGCCAGCGACAGTGTGAGCGTGGATATGTCCAACACCTACCTGGAGTGGGCCAAGGACAACTTTGCGCTGAATAAGCTCGATACACGACTGCACCGAGTGGTGCGCGACGACTGTTTCCGCTGGCTGGAAACCGCCAATGCTGAGTTTGACCTGATCTTTATGGATCCGCCGACGTTCTCTAACTCGAAGAAAATGCGCGATACCCTCGACGTGCAGCGTGATCATCCGCGGCTTGTGGAGCTCGCCATGGCGCGCTTGGCACCCGGTGGAACCTTGGTGTTTTCTAATAACCAGCGGCGCTTTAAACTCGATGAAGCGCTTAGCGAGCATTACGCTGTTGAGGATATCACCGGGCGTAGCTTCGACCCCGATTTCCAGCGGCGCACCAACCTGCACCACGTGTTTTTACTTCGTCATAAGGCGTCATAAGAGAGCTTTTGCATGATTCAGCTATCGCTTTACACAACGATGGGCTGCCACCTATGCAGCCAGTTAGAGGCTTTGGTGGCGGCACTAGCGAATCAAAAGGTGTGGCTGCACCACATCGAGATTAGCGACGACGACGCCCTGGTTGAGCGCTACGGCCTGCGGATACCGGTGCTGGTGGATGGTGACGGCAATGAGCTGGATCGTGGCTTTGAGCTGGAGCGATTAAGTGCATGGTTGCGCGAGCGCGGCTGGCTGGATGAAGACGCGCTGGCGGGGTTCACAGTACCGCCAGACACTACGCCGCCTAAAGGCGCCCATAAGCGTCATGGGCGGCGTTTCTTAGGTTAACAAGTGCATGGTTAACAAGTGCATGGCTGGGTTCGAGTGGTTTACATCACGTCCAGTAGCGATAGTTGACGCATGGCTTCTTGGCCTTCGGGGGTATGGTCGGCCACTTCCAGCACCTTGCGAAAGCCTCGTGAGGACTGGATAGTGGTCTCGTCCTCCAGCCACATATGGGCTTGATCCAGCGTATCGGCTAGCTGATGTTTCAGACCGCCAAACTGAGTGCCGATTTGGCCCCAGGCGCGGCTGAAAATCCAGTCACCAAACATATCCTGGTGAATATGAACCAACACATAGTCATGGTTGGTTTCCCAGCGTACGATCACAACACTCTCCTTAAATACCCTTTAAACACGCCTGCCCATCAAGCCGTCGCGGGCATATTGTAAAGCCCGGATACCCAAACGCCTATGAAACTTGTCGTCGACGCCAATATCCCCGCTGCCGAACGTTGTTTCGGCCATTTCGGTAAGCTCATCCGCGTGCCAGGGCGGGAGATAAACGCCGCCCACCTGCAGGACGCCGATGCGCTCATCGTCCGCTCCATTACCCAGGTCAACGATCAGTTGCTTGCCGATAGCCCCGTGCGCTTTGTTGGTACTTGCACCATCGGCACCGATCATATCGATCAGGCAGCGCTCGCTCAGCGCGATATTGCCTTCGCCAGTGCGCCAGGCTGCAACGCTGAAGCGGTGGTTGATTACGTACTAAGCGGCCTGCTAACGCTGGCGGAACGCGATGGCTGGGTACTTAGCGAGCGTACCGTGGGTATTGTGGGGGCGGGCAATGTCGGCAGCCGGCTGCAGGCGCGGCTAACCGCCATGGGCGTGGCAACGCTGGCCTGTGACCCGCCCAAGGCAGCTGTAGAGAGGGCAGAAGAGGAGCCTGAGCAAGGCTTTCACTCCTTGGGCGCCCTGATCGAGCGCTGTGACGTGCTCTGCCTGCATACACCACTAACCCGTGAAGGCCCGCACGCGACTTATCAGCTACTCAACGCCCAGCGTATCGATGAGCTGGCGCCAGGTAGCGTAGTGCTGAATGCGGGGCGTGGGGACTGTGTGGATGGTTTAGCGCTGCGTAGTCGTCTTGCGGGCAAGGGCGATATCAGTGCCATACTGGATGTGTGGGAGGAAGAGCCCGATATTGACGCTGGCTTGCGTGATTTGGTCTCTCTGGCAACGCCGCATATTGCCGGGCATAGCCTAGATGGCAAGCTGCGCGGTACCTGGATGATTGAGCAGGCGCTAGCCCGCTACTGCGGCCAGTCAAGCGATCTCACGTTTGCTGATATTTGCCCGCCGCCTGCGCTGGCGTCCCTGCATCTGCAGCACGCACTTCCCCCGGAAGACGCCCTGCGGCTCTGTATGAGAGCGGTATATGACGTGCGTCGTGATCACGATGCTCTCCAGCGCCAAACGCTGAATTATGGAGTGCGTAAAGGCTTTGATGACTGCCGCGCCAACTACCCGCTGCGGCGTGAATTCGCCACGCTCAATGTGCAGTTATCAGGGGAGGCGGTAGCGCTAGAGGGCATGCTGCGTGGGGCAGGGTTTGTAGTAACGCTAGCTAAGTAGTGAAAAAAAAGTAGTGAAAAACAGTAAGGCCCGCAGATGCGGGCCTTAAATGTATAAACAGCAGAGAAAACTTACTGACGATAAGCGGCTTCTTTTAATGCCCGGATGCGCTCATCCAGCGGCGGGTGGCTGGCAAATAGCTTTTCCACCAGCGAGCGTGTTTGGCCTTTGGTGATCGCCATGGCACGCAGCGTATCCGGCATTTGGTCGGGCAGTTCGGTTTCGGTTTTCAAGCGTGCCAGGGCGCTGACCATCGCGTTGGTGCCCGCTAAGCGCGCACCGGCTTCGTCGGCGCGGTATTCGCGGTAGCGCGAGAACCAGGCGACGATAGCCGAGGCCAGAATACCAAACACAATTTCAGCGACCATGACCACCGCAAAGTAGCCCATAAAGCCCAGGCCGCCTTCGCCATCGCTGCGGCTGCGCAGGAAGTTATCGACTAGATGCGCCACGACCCGGGCAAAGAACATCACAAAGGTGTTCACCACGCCCTGAATCAGCGCCAGCGTTACCATATCACCGTTAGCGACGTGACCAATTTCGTGAGCCAGTACTGCACGCACCTCTTCTGGACGCATGCGATTCATTAAGCCTGCCGAGACGGCTACCAGCGCATCGTCTTTGTTCCAACCCGTGGCAAAGGCGTTTGACTGCTGAGCCGGGAAAATACCCACTTCCGGGGTTTTGATACCCGCCTCGCGGGAGAGCTCAGCCACTGTGTCCAACAGCCACTGTTCGGTAGAGTTGGAGGGCGTTTCGATAATCACCGTGCCGGTGCTGCGTTTAGCCATCCATTTGGAGATAAACAGCGAGATAATGGAGCCCGCCATACCGAAAATAAAGCAGAAAATCAGCAGGCTGGTGAAGTTGATGCCCTGGCCGCGCAGGTAACCCTCTACGCCTAGCAGGCGCAGGGTAATGCTGGCGACCAGCAAGACCGCTATATTGGTGCCTAAAAACAGCAGAATTCGCATCATGGTGCAGGTTCTCCCCTAAAGTTCATCGAAGCATTACTAGATTAATGGCTTAGATACGTGCTGTTCATGGCAGTTTCAAGTCATGGCTACAAAAGCTACTGCCGATAGCGTGACAAGAAGTTGGCAAAACGGTCGAGTGCATCGCCTAATTGGTCGGCCCAGGGCAGCGTGACGATGCGCACATGATCCGGCTCTGGCCAGTTAAAGGCCGTGCCTTGTACCAGTAAGATTTTTTCCTGTAGCAGCAGATCCAGCACCATCTGCTGGTCGTCTTTGATATTGAAGACCTTGGGGTCGAGCCGTGGAAAGGCGTACAGCGCGCCTTTAGGTTTTACGCAGGAGACGCCGGGGATTGCGTTCAGTTTCTCCACCGTGATGTCTCGCTGGGCCAACAGCCGCCCGCCGGGCAGGATTAAATCATTGATCGACTGGTAGCCCCCCAGCGCGGTTTGAATCGCGTGCTGGGCGGGTACGTTGGCACACAGTCGCATAGAGGCCAGCATATTCAGCCCCTGGATATAGTCCTGAGCGTTTAGCTTGGCCAAGGTGCCGGAGATAGTCATCCAGCCCGAGCGAAAGCCTGCACAGCGATAGCTTTTGGAGAGACCGTTCATGGTGATGACCAGTTGGTCATCGTCCGCTAGTGCGCCCGTGGCAGTATGTTCGACGCCGTCATAAAGGATCTTGTCGTAGATTTCGTCTGAGAACACCACCAGGTTGTGCTGTTTGGCGATCGCCAATACCTCTTTCACCACGGCGGGTGGATACACCGCGCCGGTGGGGTTGTTGGGGTTGATCAGCACAATGGCACGTGTGTGGCTGGTGATCTTGGCGCGAATATCCGCTGTGTCAGGCGTCCAGTCCGCCTGCTCGTCGCATAGGTAGTGCACCGCGTGACCACCGGAAAGGTGGGCGGCGGCGGTCCAGAGCGGGTAGTCCGGCGCGGGAATGAGTACTTCATCGCCGTCGTTGAGCAGCGCCTGCATGGTCATCACGATCAGCTCAGAGACGCCGTTGCCGATGAAGATATCTTCGATACCTACGCCGGGAATCTGTTTGCGCTGGCACTCCTGCATAATCGCTTTACGGGCAGAGTAGAGGCCTTTGGAGTCGCAGTAGCCCTGGGCCGTGGGCAGGTTGCGCATCACATCCTGGAGAATCTCTTCCGGCGCCTCAAAACCAAAGGGCGCAGGGTTGCCAATGTTTAGCTTGAGAATTCGTTGACCTTCCTCTTCCAAGCGCTTGGCGTGGTCGAGTACCGGGCCGCGAATGTCGTAGCAGACATTGTGCAGCTTATGAGATTTCTTTAACGGTTGTGATTCGTGCGACTGCGGGGTATCCATGAGGTGTCTGTCCAAAAGTAGCTAGAGGCCCAAAAGTGTCCAAAAAGCATGAGTGACTAAAAACAGCGTCCACAAGCCATCGTCGGCTATAGAGCTATTAGGCCATTATGCGTCGGAAAGTGCTTGATTGTCTTCGTCGTTTTGCACGGGCGGCGGAGGAATGTCTGCCGGGGTTTCAAGCGTTAGCCTGCCCAGCTTGCCATCACGCAGTTCGTGAAGCAGCACTTCCGCGCCGCGGTGCAGATCAACGGCGCCGCCGGGACGCAGGCCGCCTCGGCGGGCAGCGATATCTTTTAAGATGGCGTTACCGTCGAAGCCAGCAATAGCGAGAAAGTCGGGCTTTTTCGGGCCATCCGCATCAATGTCATGGGGGATATCCGGCGCGGTGTAAGAGGGCAGCTCTTTGAGCTTATAACGCTCGGTGAGCGCTTCGGGGTAGCGTTTGGCCAGCTCTGCGCTGGTAACAATGGCTACATCGGCGTACTCGATAGCGGTATCGCGAATGGCGCCGGTGGCGGCAAGCCGATAGGCGCTGGCCTGGTCCTCAATCTTCGGCCACAGCACTCCCGGGGTGTCGGTGAGTGCCACACGCCCATCGATACGCACCTTTTGCTGGCGCTTGGTGACTGCTGGCTCATTGCCGGTTTTAGCGATTTTTCGCCCGGCCAGGCCGTTAATCAGCGTGGATTTTCCCACGTTGGGAATACCCATCACCATCACGCGCACATCCCGGTCAGCACGAACGGCACCGGCCAGCTCATGGCACAGCTTGGGAATTTTCTTTAGCTCGCGGGTGTTGGTCGTCGTGACTGCCAAGGCACGCATATTCTCTTGGGCATCGAAATAAGCCACCCATTCGGCCGTTCGCTCCGGGTCAGCGAGATCTGCCCGGGAGAGAATTTTCAGCACCGGCTTATGGCGGGTTAGCTCGGCCAGCATTGGGTTGGCGCTGGAGTAGGGCAGACGCGCATCGAGTACCTCGATGACTACGTCAATTTCAGGCAGCACCTCCTTAATCTGGCGGCGGGCCTTGTTCATATGTCCGGGGAACCAGCCGAGCATGGGTTTCTCCTGCAAGTACAAAATAGCGGCACAAAAAAGCGGGCTGCCATTCTAGCAGATGGCGCCCGCCTTGCTGGGTTTCCTTGAGAGGATTTATCAGCGATTACTCGTCGGGGTGAAATTCCAACGACACTGAGTTAATGCAGTAGCGCAACCCAGTAGTCTCCGGTGGGCCGTCGGGGAACACATGGCCCAGATGAGCATCGCAGTGGGAACAAACTACCTCCGTGCGCTGCATGCCGTGAGTGGTATCCGTATGCTCCTCAACGCAGCGGCTACCCAGTGGCCGATCAAAGCTTGGCCAACCGCAGCCAGCATCGAATTTGTGCTCATTCTCAAACAGCGGCGCATGACAGCAGACGCAGTGGTAAATACCCTGCGCATCACGCACCTGATAATCGCCAGTGAATGGGCGTTCTGTGCCTTTCTCACGTGCTACGCGGTACTGCTCTGGGGTTAGCTGCTGTTGCCACTCGTCAGGGGATTTTTCTATTTTCGCCATGCTCTGTTCCTCTCCCTTATGCATTGCGCTTACATCGCTGAGGCCAAGTGTTGTTTGGACTCACTAGCCTAGTGACACCACTTGATCATCATGAGTTTCAGCATGGGCGATTATACATCGCTGTGCCAGTGTAAGCGCTATACGCTAGCCGCGCCGCCGTTACTGCGCGGGTCGTGGGCGCTCTCTATCAACCCATCCGGATGGTGCACAATACCGCCTGCATGGCCCATGGTGTCACTGAATGCCTCGGGCAGCACTTCCACATCGTGGCCTGCCGTTGCCAGGGCGGTGACTAGGGTGTCGTCAAAACGCGCTTCGAGTTTCAAGTTAGTGCTGGTTTCGCCCCAGGTGCGCCCCAGCAGCCAGCGGGGGGCCGTAATCGCCTGCTGCAGCGGCATGCCATGCAGCGCGTAGCGCGAAAATACCGCTGCCTGGGTTTGCGGCTGGCCTTCACCGCCCATAGTGCCGTAAACCATGGTGCGGCCATCGTTAAACTTGGCAAGCGCCGGGTTAAGAGTGTGGAAAGGTTTACGTCCAGGGGCTAAGCCGCGCAGGTCGTCGGGGTTAAGCGAGAAGCTGATGCCGCGGTTTTGCCATAGCACGCCGCTTTCTGGCAGCACCACGCCACTACCAAACTCCCAGTAGATGCTCTGAATAAAGCTCACCGAACGTCCTTCGCTATCCACGGTGCCCATCCAAATGGTATCGCCTGGCGCTGGTTCGTGGGGCCAGGGTAGGGCGTGCTGCGGGTCGATCTGAGCCGCTTCTAAGCCAATGTTCTCTTCGCTGAGCAAATCTTGCAGCGGTGTTGGCACACGGCCGGGGTCAGTGATGTTTTGGTCGCGCAGGATAAAGGCGCGTTTGGTGGCCTCAATCAGGCCATGCAGGTGGCCAAAACCGTTGGGCTCGGCGGCTTTTAGGCGCTCGTAGATACCTAAAATCATTAACGAGGCCATGCCTTGGGTCGGCGCAGGCAGGTTATAGAGCGTGGCATCCTGAAGCGTTACTTCCAGCGGTGTGACTCGCTGGGCGCGGTAGGCGTGAAAGTCTGCCAGGCGCAGTGGGCTGCCTACCGCCTCTAAATCTCGCGCCATGCTGGCGGCCAACTCGCCGCGGTAGAAATCATCCAATCCCGCTTCCGCCAAGCGCTTAAGTGTCGTGGCCAAGCGCGGCTGGCGCAGCCGTTCGCCTTCACGGGGTACCTGGCCGTTAAGCAGCAGGGTGTCACTAAAGCCTGGGCTTTGGGTTAAACGCTCAAGGTGTTTGGCGGTAAGCGCTTCCTGGCTCTGGGAGACCGCAATACCCCCCTCGGCATGATGAATGGCGTCAGCCAGTAGTGTGGTGAGAGGCAACTGCTTGCCCCATGCCGACGCCACGTTCAGCGCTTCATGCCAGCCGCCAATGGTACCGGCCATGGTGAGGGCGGCTTTGGGGCCGCGCTCGGGAATCTGCGTTTCACCGGCGTAGAAGTCTGTGCTGGCAAGCCCCGCCGCAGGGCCGCAGGCGTCAATGGCAATGGGCGCTTTGCCCGGTTCATGAATTAACCAGAAGCCATCGCCACCCAGGGCGTTCATATGCGGGTAGACCACCGCAATGGCCGCGGCGGCTGCGACCATGGCTTCCACCGCGTTACCACCCTGTTTAAGCACATCTCGCCCGGCACTGGCAGCTAGGTGATGAGGAGCGACGCAGCTGCCGCCGTAACTACGTTGGGTGTGGAGCATCTTTGAATCCTTATTGTTAAATAAATGCTAAGGCAGATCGTTACCAGCCAATTGCTTCGGGCAACCAGGTAGCAATGCTGGGAAAGATAAAGACCAGCGCGACGGCGACAAACTGTAAGCCGATAAACGGTAGGGCGCCTTTATAAATATCCAGCGTCGAGACTTCTTTCGGCGCTACACCCTTGAGGAAAAACAGCGACCAGCCAAAGGGTGGGGTAAGAAACGACGTTTGTAGCACCAGCCCCACCAGAATGCCCAGCCACACCATATCGACGCCCATCTGCACAAAGAAGGGTAAAAATAACGGTAGGGCAATATAGCTGATCTCAATCCACTCCAGGAAGAAACCCAGCACAAACATCAGCAGCAGCATGAATAGCATCGCGCCTAATTCGCCGCCGGGCACCCAGTCGAACATACGGGCAACCAAATGCTCGCCGCCCAATCCGCGAAATGCCAGGCCAAATACCTGGGCGCTGATCAAAATAAAGAACACCATGGCCGAGATCACCAGCGTGGCCTTGGCAACTTCTTTGAGTAGCGCAAAGGTTAATCGCCCCGAGCAGGCTACAATTAGCAATGCTCCTAGCGCACCCATTGAGGCTGCTTCAGTAGGCGCGGCAATGCCGCCAATAATCGACCCTAATACCGCAAACACCAACCCCACTGGCGGGCCTACCACGGTAATCACTTTGCGTATCAACTGACCCCGGCCCATTTCTGCACGCTCCTCGGCAGGAATAGGCGGCATTAAGTTGGGGTAGAGCTTGGCGATCACCAGAATGGCAATAATATACACCGCCGCCAGGGTTAGTCCCGGCACCATGGCGGCGGCGAACATCGTACCGACTGATTCACCCAGAATTTCCGCGAGCAGAATCAGCACCAGGCTGGGCGGAATAATCTGCCCCAGGGTGCCGGATGCGCAGATCATCCCGGTGGCCAGGGTTTTAGGGTAACCGCGGCGTAGCAGCGTCGGTAGCGTGAGCAGGCCAAGGGTAACGATAGTGGCGCCCACAATGCCTGTGGCGGCGCCTAACAGCACTCCCACGAGGATGATCGCCACGCCCATGCCGCCTGAAATGCCGCCGAACAAGTGGCCGATGACATCGATCAACTCCTCTGCCAGCTTCGACTTCTCCAGCATCACCCCCATAAACACAAATAGCGGTATGGCCATAAAGGTGTAATTGGTCACTACGCCGTAAATACGTGATGGCAGCAGATTAAACAGCATTGGCCCAAAGCCAACGTAGCCAAAGAAAAAGGCCGTCGCCGCGATACTGATACCGACCGGAATACCTATCAGCAGGAACACAAAAAAAGCCACGATCATGCCGATCGCGAGCCATTCATTGGGAGACATGCGTTATTCACCTCGTGTGGGTAGGGCGAAAGCCTGACGCAGCGCGTGGGCCAGCCCTTGCAGCGCGAGAAGGAGAAAGCCGAATGGGATCAGAGATTTGAGAAGCCAGCGCAGAGGCATGCCACCGGGGTTGGGCGACGCCTCGCCGCGGGCGAACGACTGGGCGATCCAGGGCAGCGTCAGCCAGGCGATATACAGCCCCATCACCAGCAGCAAGAGTCCGCCGATCACTTCAATCACCCGTTGCAGGCCTACAGGGAAGCGCTCGTAGAAAACATCGACGCGCACCTGCTCGCCCATCAATAGCAAATACGACATGCCAAACAGTGCAATAGGTGAGATCAAGTGCCACTGCAGCTCCTGCAGCCATATCGCGCCAATGCTGAACACATAGCGCATCAATACGTCGCCAGCGACGAGTCCGACTAAAACCACGCAGGTCCAGGCGGCGATCCAGCCAAATAGCCGAACCACCGCCTCAACTCCGTGGACAAAAAATGCCACGGCGCGCATATCAGACTCCGATAATGTCGTTTAACCAGGCACGCTCACTGGCGCCCGCCCAGCGGTCATGATTGGCTTTAAACGCCATGTAGCTATCGTGCACTTTGCGTACCAGAGGGTCGGCGTTGGCCTCTGTTGCCAGGGTATCTTGAGTGGCTTCGTGCAGCGCATCGATAACGGGTGCGGGAAGCATGCTGGCAGTGACGCCTTCGTTCTCCACTAGATCTGTCATGGCTTCGCCATTGACCGCTTCAGACCAAGTCACACTCTCTAAGCAGGCGGCCATACAGGCGGTTTTGACAATCATCTGCAGATCTTCTGGCAGACTATCCCAGTGGGTTTTCGAGATAAGCAGTTCGCCCGTGGTCGAGGGTTCGTGCCAGCCTGTAGTGTGGTAGAACTTGGCGGCGTTATGCAGGCCCATGCGACGGTCTTGGAAGGGGCCTACGAATTCAGCTGCATCAATCACGCCACGCTCCAGCGCGGGGAAGATTTCACCACCGGGCAGTACACGGGCATCCACGCCAAGCGAAGAGTAAACCTGGCCCGCCAAGCCAGGAACGCGCATGCGCAGCCCGTTGAGCTGGCTAATGTCCTCGATCGGTTCGCGGAACCAGCCGGTCATTTGCACGCCGGTATTGTTCAGCGGGAAGGCGACCATGCCGTAGGGCTCATACACTTCGTGCCAAAGCTCCAAGCCGCCGCCGTGGTAAAGCCACGCCATATGGCCCATAAAGCTCATACCAAATGGAACAGTAGTGAAGTACTGAGCGGCAAAGGTGGTGCCTGACCAGAAGTAACTATTGGCGGCATTCATCTCGATGGTGCCGCTTTGAACGGTTTCAAAGCCTTCAAAGGCTGGGATCAGCTCGCCGGATGAAAAATGCTGAATATTGAGTCGTCCGCCGGACATGGCGTTGATTTTGGCGATCACGTCAGTGGGGCTGCCAGGGCCTGCCACGTAAAAGGGCGAGCCGGGCGGGTAAGCATTGGTCATACGCCAGTTGAAGCTCTCAGCGGACTGCGCACGGGCGATAGACGGGGCGCCCAATACAAGGCCTGCCGTGGAGGAGACGGCAGCTGTGGTGAGAAACTTGCGACGGGATAAGGACATAGCACACCTCATTAATGGTGGAATTGGTCAGCCAGGGAACACAAAGAAGTAGCAAGGGGTGTGCCATAAAAATCGATTTTATTTTAAATAAAAGATTTTTAAGGGTTTTGTCGGTCTCTAATGAAAAGGTTAAGTGTAAGAAAAATAACCGTTTGCACCGTTATGGCGCTGAATGAGTGCCCAGGGCACCCTCGGTGTGCATACGGACTTTGCAAAAGTTGGACGTAGAGGTAGGTGATTGAAAGCGGGCCAGTTAGTTTGGTGATGGCAGGGAGCTTGACAGCTCAATAAGGTCTGAGTAACATACGCGCCACCTCGACGAGGCAATGCAACGTCCCATTCGTCTAGTGGTCTAGGACACCGCCCTTTCACGGCGGTAACAGGGGTTCGAACCCCCTATGGGACGCCACTTATTCTTTTTCTTTCTAGAGCTAGAGTAAGCGGTCGTCAGGGTTATCGGAATGCGGGAATAGCTCAGTGGTAGAGCATCGCCTTGCCAAGGCGAGGGTCGGGAGTTCGAATCTCCTTTCCCGCTCCAAGCATTAAAGTGCTTAATAGTGTCCCATTCGTCTAGTGGTCTCGGACACCGCCCTTTCACGGCGGTAACAGGGGTTCGAACCCCCTATGGGACGCCACTTCCGGTAAGTTAGGTAAAAGCTAAGTAAGTGTTCTATAAGCGGGAATAGCTCAGTGGTAGAGCATCGCCTTGCCAAGGCGAGGGTCGGGAGTTCGAATCTCCTTTCCCGCTCCAGTTTTAGTAGTACCGGATCGGTAAGCGATGGGTCGGGAGCTGGAACGCCAGCCCGGTCGATTTCCTTTCCCGCTCCAGGTTTGATTTAGTCCCATTCGTCTAGTGGCCTAGGACACCGCCCTTTCACGGCGGTAACAGGGGTTCGAACCCCCTATGGGACGCCATCTAGTATGTTGTTTGCGTTGCGGGAATAGCTCAGTGGTAGAGCATCGCCTTGCCAAGGCGAGGGTCGGGAGTTCGAATCTCCTTTCCCGCTCCATGTAAGCAGTATCAGGTAGCTACGCCAAAGTCGGGAACTGGAATGCCAGTCCTGCGACATGCCAGCCCTATAGCTCACCTTCTCCGCTAAGCTTCTATTATCCCAAACTTCTCCGATCTCACTGCTTTATATGCAGTCTTGGTCTAGGTTCTTTTTGCTGATACTGAGTCAGTGGCTTTCAGCACAATAGGGCTCTGACTAAAGGTCGTGGATGGCCGTGGGCTGATCTGCTTTGGTTTTTAGCCCAAACTCAGCTGGTTCGCCAGTACTCCCGCCTGTCAGGTTATCATCGTCGTTCAAGATCATGTGAAGCTTGTGGCTTCCATGTTGGCGGTTAGGAATCTTATTAATTTGAAGATAAGCCAGTAACTAACGCTCTCACTTACTTATTACCGTCAGCGGCGGCCTCCACTGAGGTACGGCGGCTATTGCGACTGTGTGCGTTCACAACGGAAGCGCACGCAGACATGATCCATGACAATATACAAATGCTTAACCTTGGCTATGATGGTGACCCAGCGGTGCATGGTCGTGGGTACATCTACCACTCAGATCGCGATGACCAATGTGCGCGCTGACTTTTATTCCCACATGCAGTGAGGCTTCGATGGCCGACGATCGCAGGCAGCTGCCGGGCGCTTTGACTCACCGAGGCTGAGGCATACGGTATCGACTCGATTGGTGGTGTGCCACCGTGAGGGTCAGGCCGTCATCGACGAGCTGCTCTGCTCACCAATTTGTGTCCGCCACCATGTCGATGAATATCAAAACTGCAGGCATAGGACGGGGATGTCTGCTGGAGAGGGGGTAGTCCAGGGTAATCGTTTCTTTTCACAGTGATTTTGGGGGACCTGCGCGCTGACCTGATGCACACAGATAACCCGAGTAACGGAGGGTTAAAAGAATGGCTTATGCAACGACCAATCCCTATACTGGGGAGACAATCAAAAATTTTCCCAGCGCAACCGATGCAGAGGTCGCTCTGGCGCTGGATCGCGGCGATGCAGCATTCGGCAACTGGAAGAGCACCCCCATCCAGCAGCGGATCGCTATCCTGCAGAAAGCTGCCGACTTGTTGCGAGCCAATAGCGAGGAGTATGCGAAACTGCTGACCCTGGAGATGGGCAAGCTGCTGGGCGAGGCGCAGGCGGAGGTCGAGCTGTCAGCTGCGATCTTCGAGTACTATGTCGAGAGCGCCGAGCGGCAGCTGGCACCTGAGAAACTGCCGTCCAAGGATCCGGTGGTGACCGAGGCCTGGCTGGTACACGAGCCGCTGGGCATTATCCTTGCGATAGAGCCGTGGAACTTCCCCTATTATCAGATCGCCCGCATCATCGCTCCTCAGCTTGCCGCCGGTAACGTGGTCGTGCTCAAGCATGCATCCAACGTTCCGCAATCGGCTGCGCTTTTCGAGAAGCTGATGCTTGACGCTGGCTTGCCGGTTGGCGGATTCAAGAATCTCTATGCAACGCGCGAACAGCTGGAAACCATCATTAACGATCCACGCGTTCACGGTGTCGCTTTGACCGGTTCTGAAGGAGCTGGCGCGGTGGTGGCTGCACAGGCTGGCAAGGCGCTGAAGAAGTCAACGATGGAGTTGGGCGGCGCCGACGCGTTTGTGGTGCTGGATGATGCCGACATCGACAAGGCGGTGAAATGGGCCGTGTTCGGCCGCCACTGGAACGCTGGGCAGGTGTGCTGTTCGTCCAAGCGGATCATCGTCGTCGAGGAGGTTTATGACGCCTTCCTGGAGAAGTACAAAGCCAGCGTCGCCGTACTCAAGGCGGGGGATCCCATGGATCCGACGACGACATTGGCGCCTTTGTCGTCTCAGAGCGCAGCGGATGATATCCAAAAGCAAGTGGAAGATGCAATTAAGCATGGTGCTACGGCGACCGTAATCGGTGCCGCAATACCCGAGCGCGGTGCATTCGTGCAGCCCGTGCTGTTGACGGACTTGACGAAGGATAACCCTGCCTACTACTGGGAGTTCTTTGGTCCGGTATCTCTGGTGTTCAGAGCCAAGGGTGAGTCCGAAGCCATCGAGATCGCCAACGATTCTCCCTTTGGATTAGGCGGATCAGTGTTCACGCAGAACATTGAGCGAGGTCGCCAGGTGGCGGCTCAGATATCCACCGGTATGGTTTACATCAATCACCCAACGGCAGTGAAGGCCGACTTGCCTTTCGGCGGCGTTCGTCGCTCCGGCTATGGCCGCGAGTTGATCGGCCTCGGGCTGAAGGAATTCGTCAACCACAAGTTGATTGGAGTTACCGACATCGACGGTCAGTTCTGATCGTCATGCTCGGGAGTGCATTGTTAATGTGAATTTTCTTGCCAGTACGCACGAAGTGGGGTTATCGGTCACAGCATGTTTTCAAGGTTTTGAAACATGCTCTAAACGACTCTTAGGGGCATGTGACTGGTGGTCTTGCACTCCGCAGGGTCGACGAGCTAAAGTACGGCTACAGTATTATTGAGAACCTTATTGAGGGGGAGCGCTGACTGCAAAAGCCTCCTTTCCCACTCAAAGCGCTTCTAGTTTCAATTTCTTCCCTGATGCATCAGCTATTTGCTGGGCGTCTTTTTTTGCGTGTCTGGCGTTCGGCTCGATTGCCCACCTTGAAAAAAGTCGTTTGCGCCCTAATGTTTCTCCTTCTCTTCTTATTTTGCTGACAGGACATGTTCATGGCCGAACCGGCATTGTCGATCCGTGGCCTTACCAAAGTGTATGGCAACGGCTTTCAGGCGCTCAAAGGTATTGATCTCGACGTCCAGCAGGGCGATTTTTTTGCTTTGTTGGGCCCCAATGGCGCCGGCAAGTCCACCACCTTGGGGGTGGTCTGCTCGCTGGTGCAAAAGACGGCGGGCAAGGTCTCCATATTCGGCATTGATGTGGATAAAGACTTCGCTAAAGCCAAGTACCAGCTAGGCGTAGTGCCTCAAGAGTTCAACTTCAATCAATTTGAGAAAGTGCTCGATATCGTACTGGCCCAGGCAGGTTACTACGGCATGACCAGTCGCGAGGCTTTGCCCCGAGCTAAACAGCTACTGACCGATCTGGGCCTATGGGAAAAGCGCAACGGCAGCGCGCGCATGCTGTCAGGTGGAATGAAACGCCGCCTGATGATCGCTCGAGCGCTGATGCATCGCCCCAAACTGCTGATTCTGGATGAGCCAACCGCCGGGGTGGATATCGAACTGCGGCGCAGTATGTGGGAGTACATGCGGCGGATTAACCAAGACGAAGGCACCACCATCATCCTGACGACGCACTACCTGGAAGAGGCTGAGAGCCTGTGCCGTAATGTGGCGATTATCAATAATGGCGACATTGTGCGGAACACTAGCGTGCGAGGCCTGCTGGCTGAGCTGAATACCGAGACCTTCCTAATTGATACCTCCGAAGCCATTACAGACATACCCAAGATAGACGGGTTTGAGATAAAACAGCTGGAGTCTACTCAGCTATCACTCGTGGTGCATCGCGGGCAACGTTTAAACGATGTCTTCAAGGCGTTGAGTGAGCAGGGCATCCAGGTGGTTTCCATGCGTAATCGTGCTAACCGCTTAGAGGAGATGTTTGTGTCGATGGTGGAAGGTAGTGGGCTAGGGGCGATAGACCAGCGTGTTGAGAAGACGGAGGAACGCGTATGAATGCTACGCAAACATTGATTGCCCTGTGGACGCTGGTGCTAAAAGAGATCAAACGTTTCACCCGCATTTGGCCACAAACGCTGCTGCCTCCCTCTATCACCATGGCGATGTACTTTATTATCTTCGGCAACCTAATCGGTTCGCGGATTGGTGACATGGACGGCTTCAGCTACATGGACTTTATTGTTCCAGGGCTGATCATGATGTCGGTGATTACCAACAGCTACTCCAACGTGGCGTCGAGTTTCTTCTCCAATAAGTTTCAGCGTTCGATCGAAGAGATGATGGTTTCGCCCATGCCCAATTGGGTGATACTGGCCGGCTTTATTTTAGGCGGTATGGCACGTGGGTTGGGCGTCGGGCTGATTGTGACGGTCGTTTCACTGTTCTTTACCCGCCTAACCATGGAACACCCGCTGCTCACGGTATTAGTCGTAGTGCTCACGTCTGCGCTGTTCTCTATTGGCGGCTTTATTAATGCGTTACTGGCCAATAAGTTCGACGATATTTCTATCGTGCCGACGTTTATCCTTACGCCGCTGACCTATTTGGGTGGGGTGTTCTACTCGATCTCAATGTTGCCTGACTTCTGGCAGGGTGTTTCCATGCTCAATCCAATTTTGTACATGGTCAACGTTTTCCGTTATGGCTTCTTAGGTGTGTCGGATATTCCCGTTGGCTGGGCGCTCGCTGCCATTTTTGCCTTTATCATTGTGTTGTTTAGTATTGCACTGGCGATGTTAGAGCGCGGCAAAGGTATCCGCAGCTAGACGCATCAATCCGATTGAGAAGAGAGAGCTTTTATACAATGGCACACCGCCCAGACACGTTAGAGCACGCGCCGTTAGGGCGCGATTCCGCTTACCCTGAGCAGTATGACGCGGGGCTGTTATATCCCATTCCCCGCGCGGCTAATCGAGTGCCGCTGGGGATCGAAGAGGGGGCTCTGCCGTTTGTGGGGGAAGATGAGTGGCACGCCTTTGAAGTCTCCTGGCTGAACAGCCGCGGTAAGCCTATTGTGGCCGTGGCGCGCTTTCGCTTGCCAGCAGCCTCACCCAATCTGATTGAGTCCAAATCCTGGAAGCTCTACCTCAATAGCTTCAACCAAACCCGTTTCTATAGTCGTCAGGAAGTGATGGAAACGCTTGCCCATGACCTTGCTGTTGCGGCAGGGGCTGAGGTGAGTGTCGAGCTGTTTGATGTGGATGCTTCAGAGCTTTCACCACAGCTCTTGCCGGGCGAATGCCTGGACGATTTAGATATCGCAGTAAGCGACTATACGCCTAGCAGTGACCACCTCACGGTAGGGGAAGAGGTCGTCGAGGAGACGCTCTACTCCCACCTGCTCAAATCCAACTGCCCGGTTACCGGCCAGCCAGACTGGGGCAGCGTGCTGATTCGCTATAAAGGCCCGAAAATCGACCGCGAAGGGCTGCTGCGTTACCTGATTGGGTTTCGCCAGCACCAGGATTTTCACGAGCACTGCGTTGAGCATATTTTCTGCGATTTAATGGCCCAGGCAAAGCCTACGCAGCTGCTGGTACTGGCGCGTTATGTGCGGCGCGGCGGGTTAGATATCAGCCCCTGGCGCGCAACCCCAGGGTTAACGCCCCCCACGCCACTGCGCCTAGCAAGGCAGTAAGCGGCAATGTTATAAATGACAATGCTATAAATGATGGTGCTAAAGTAGCCTCACACAATTGGACTTGGAGTCATCAATGGACGCACTCACGCTGCTTCACGAGCGTAGCTCAATGGGCAAGCTGATGGAGCCAGCGCCCAGCGGCGAACAGCTCAGCGCCATTTATCAGGCCGCGCTACGTGCCCCGGATCATAAAGAGCTGCGCCCCTGGCGCTTTATCGAGTTTAGCGGGGAAGGGCGAGAACGCTTGGGCGAGCTATTCGCCGAGGCGGAGTTTCAGGAGGATCCTAGTGCCGATGACGAAACGCTCAACTCGGCGCGCAAAAAGCCGCTGCGGGCGCCGATGATTATCGCCGTGATCGCCAAGGTCACGCCCAAACTTGAAAAAGTACCCAAAATGGAGCAGGTGATCTCCGCCGGGTGCGCCGCCCACGGCATACTGCTAGCCGCCCACGCCTTGGGGTTGGGGGCAATGTGGCGCAGCGGCAAGTACGCTTTCGACCCCGTAGTTCGCAAAGGGCTGAATCTGGATGAAGATGACGAAGTCGTCGCGTTTATCTACCTGGGCACCCTGGGGGGGCGCCATAAACCGGTACCACAGCATAATGTTGCTGACTTCGTGGAGCGTTGGGACTAGCGATGAGTCTCCCTCGTCAGCCAGGCATCCCTCATCCACGATTGCCATTGCCAAAAGGCCAGCCGGAAAATCTGGCCGTTTTTCAGCAGTGGCTGAGCGACGCCATACCCATGGTGGGCGCGTTAGGTATTAGCAAAATGACGCGTCAGGGTGATTCACTAGCCTGGCAGTTAGCGCTGGAGCCCAACCTTAACGATAAAGGCACGGGCTTTGGTGGTGCACTGACGGCGCAGACGACGCTACAAGGCTGGTGCTGGGTAACGCTATGGCTACGTGAGCGGGGCATTGCGCGCGATGTCGTCGTTGCTGAGGCCCGTCAGCGTTTTCTGGCGCCAGTAACAAGTGACTACCGCTTGGTATGTACGCCAGCCGTGTCAGAAGGCCCTACTCAGCTTGCCAACAAGCTCGCTGAGCGAGGAAAAGGCCGCATAGCGCTAACCCAGCAGCTCTATTGTGGCGAGACGCTCTGCCTGGAAGCCAACGGCAGCTACGCTGTATTGTCTGAACGATAACCGGGGTATGCCACTAACCTAAAGGTTCGTCAGCCGGAAAAGGCTTGCTATTTCGAGGCTTAGCCAATAGTATATGCGCCGTTCTGTCGCGAAAGGTTCAGCCTTTCAACAGCGCCAAAACGCGGAGGGGTGTCCGAGTGGTCGAAGGAGCACGCCTGGAAAGTGTGTAAGCCGCAAGGCTTCGAGGGTTCGAATCCCTCCCCCTCCGCCACAGAATTTTTAAGGCCGTCAAGCAATTAGCTCGACGGCCTTTTTTGTTTTGGCTCTCAGGGACTAACTTGGGAATGCTTCCAGATTTAATTGCTTCTCAATGGCGCTGGAATATCTGGGCCGTCGCTGCGAATCCACTTACCATAACGCTGTTGGATCATGATGATCGTCGCGTGGCCAACGTGGTTAGAGATCCAGTGCAGCGGCACCACTTTTCCAATGAGAGCAGCTGGCTTATGAACGGGTGCCGGCACTGGTTGGGGCCGCGGTAGCGAACGCCGGCGTGTTTTAGGTGGGTTTTCCAGAAGCGCTCGCGGATAGCGTTCTCGTAAAAGGGCGAGTTAGCCCAACTGGTCACCATGGCGATATTGACCTTCTGTGGTGTTTGTTAGCTTACAGCTAAAAAATTTCTATATTTATTCTCTATTAGCTATAATGCTAGTAATGAAGACGATCACTTACCGTAAAAGTGCACTAAAGGTGCTGCAGCGAATGCCGCGGCCTGAGTCGAAGCGCATACAAGGTAAAATCAAGGCCTACGCGGAAGACCCGGAAAGCCAACGCAATAATGTGAAGGCGTTGAAGGGGAGCGATTATATTCGCCTGCGGGTAGGCGACTGGCGGGTGATCATCGACGAGCGTGGCGATGTGTTGGACATCATTAACATCGGTGCCCGTGGTGCTATTTATCAATAAAGCATCAATAATGCACCCGGCAATTAACAGGAGGCGGCATGAGTGCACCTCAGATTATTCAAACGCCCACTGGCGAGCGGCTGGTGGTACTGCCCGAGCAGGAGTACCACGCATTGCTTGCGCGGTTGGAAGACCAGGACGATATCGACGCTGCCAACGCGGTTGTGGCGCGTGGTGAAGAGTCATTTCCCGCAGCGGTTGTGGATGCGCTGCTGGACGGCGTGGCACCCGTGAAGGTGTACCGTGAATACCGTGGCCTACGCGCAGGTGAACTGGCGGAAAAAGCAGGGATTAGCCAGGGGTACCTCTCCGAAATAGAGTCAGGAAAAAAGAGCGGCTCGTTGAGTGTGCTGACCCGCATTGCGGCTGCGTTGGATGTGGAGTTGAGAGATATTACCTGACGGTCACGGCCCTCTCGGTGAGCAATGAACAGCGGCCTGCTTTTTGATATTGGCTCGCATGATCCTGAATAAACGCTTACCTCAGTCAGATCCTCTAGCGAAGCACGCGGCGGCCTTTTTTAATAGGCCCCGCCCTTCGATACGCGTTTTAGTTCCGTCTTCAAGCGTCGTCTTTCAGCTTAGATCATCATCTTTTTTTCCGGAGTTCTACAGGTCTGTCGTAGCGCTTGATCAAATGGTACAAACTGTGGTCTGAGACGCCTAACCGAGCAGCAACTTCAGCGACTCGATGGCCCCACGCTCTACCACCTGTTGGACGGCTTTGATTTTGAATTCTTCAGTATAACGGGGATGGCTCATGTATCCTCTAGATGCCTTTAGTATAAGGCCTAGAGTTGTCTACTAAACCCAAGGCGATTCAAGCTGATTAAACATGAGTGATTGGTTAGAAATCAAAAATGGCGTGAAAGCCAATAAAGGCTTTCACGCCATGGGTGTACATTGGTGGATAGATCAGTTAAACCAGCGCTTGAGGGTCTGTTGTGCCTGTTCATAGTGTTCATCTTTTATATGCGCTGCCACTATTGCCAGTGCACCGGCAAGAACGCCTATGTCGTCAGTATAGCCAAGAACTGGAGTTAGATCAGGTATGGCATCAACAGGAGAGATGAAATATCCAAGCGCACCATAAACCGTAGTTTTTGCCCACATTGGGGTGTCGCTATCCTTGGCTGAGTAGTACATCTTCAATGCTGGTGAGAGTGTTTTTTCACCAGCCTTCTTGGCGTACTTAGTCGTCTTGTTCCAGAAACTCTCATCTGAATAACTGTCTGCATGTGCGTCGATCTTTTCATCCAGTGATGCTTGTGGTTCGCCCTTGCTCACGTTGCCCCCTATAGTTAAATACTTGATATTATTTCATTTATCTTAGTCGTTAAGTTCCTTTGCTGGCAGTGATTGAGATTCACGGGTCAACCCAGGCTCAATCACCTTAGGTAATCATCCAGTAGATGAAGAAGCTTGTCACCCCCTGCCTGAAGAAAATTCAACTCAGCACCAATGATGCTCACTGCATTCGACTCATATCAAACGAACGCAATGAAGTTGCTCGCATTGACTTGGAAACATTTATCTGGAGGATTTAATTTGCTGGGTTTACGCTGCCTCCAGTTAAGCGAGCAATTATTGGCTTATTTTCATGCAGTTCATGACAGCCGTTCAGACTCAAGTTGCATCAACATCCGGTAAACCCTCAGCATGGCGGATGTATTTGCAGGTAGCTCTGATTTCAAGGTTGCTTTTAAAGATGTACTTGACCATGCTCGATATGCCTGGGTAGTGAGTTCAGGCAGTGCAGACCGACATCGGCATTGGTGGTTTTCGGAGCAGTAACGACAAGTGCGGCTACGTCATATTTTTAAATGAAGCAATTCCCCACAAGCACCCTAACTAGCGGGTGGCTTAAAACGCTAAGATGGATTAGCGAATTTTAGATGAATTCGGGATTAAAAACGTCCCTCCGAGAGGGCTACTCTAATAAGCAAGGGATATAGAATGAAAAAAGCGATTTTTGTTTTACTAAGCCTCATTTCTCTAACGGGCTGTACAACAGTTTCCTACAATGGGGGGGAAGAGTTGGTTAATCGGGTGAGTTATCCTGAGATCGGTGAAGTTATGACCGTGGGCGTGGGAGAGCACATGGTTGAGAAAGGCTCGATGGTTGAGGTGGGCGTTCTCCGAGTAAACCAAATGATTGATGGGGCTATGTATGACATCCCTAATAGAACCTATCGCCAGATTGGGCACGATACGGAAAATGATTTTTATGAACCTACAGGCGTGGTCAGAGGAGCCTTTGCTGATCCAATCCAAGCGCTAGCAGTTGCCAAAAAAGACAATGCTGAAATATGTGTCATAACTACTTTTGGAGGTAGTGCTTGCTATGCTGGTGACTACACAAAGGCGAAAAGGCTATCTGAGCAAGAAGACAGCTTCCAGCAGACGCTCATATATAATGGTCGCATTGGAGATAAAATCAACATTGGTTACAGAGAATTTAGCTCCAGTCTTGCCAGGCCAGCTTTCAATAACGAAGTAGAGTATGATTTAAGCACCTCCGACGAGATAAGTTACAAAGGAGCCTCCTTAGAGGTAATTGAAGCTGGAAACACAGGTATTACCTACAAGCTAATCCGGAACTTCCCTGATTGATGTAACTGTTACCTTTGAACCCGCCGCGCCGCCACTGAACTGCACCTCAAAAGTTGGACACTCATCCAACGATTGGGATGCAGTTCACAATCAGCGGGCTTTTTTTGTGCTCAGGTCAGATGCTTAGCGTCGAGTTCCTGAGAACCCTCTGTTCACGACGTTTAAAAAGGCAGCACTCCGCCGAAGCCAATACCCAGCACGGCAACGATAACCACAACGATAACGACGATAGTGGTAGTAGACATATTCTCTTCCTTTGAGTAGTGAGCGTTGCTATAGCGTAGTCGCGAAAGCGTTATTTCGCACGTAGGCGACAACGACTGCACTGCGGTTTCCTCACGACGGAATGAGGTGGTCGGCGGGAGTAGGGCAGGTAGGGGGGCTGCTGGGCTTGGCGCCGTGCTTACCTGACTTGCTGTTGTTCTTTTAGGCAGTTAAGCAGCAACTGACGGATTTCTTCATGTTCCTCCGAATCGCTGCGCCATATGCAGTGCGACTGATGTCGTGTCGTTGAATCGGTCAGAGGGAGAAAGCTCACATTGGAAAACCCGGCTTTGGCAAGTGATTGGGGTACCAGGGCAACGCCCATCGCATTGGCTACCAGAGCAAGAATGGTCAACCAGTGGGAGACTTCGTGACAAATATGGGGTTTAACATCGGCGTGGTGAAACAGGCCGATGATCCTGTCGTAATAGTGAGGGGCAAGGTCGCGACCAAACAGGATGATGGGCTCATTGGCCAGTTCCTTGACCGCCAACTCGCGTCGGCCTGCTAGGTGGTGATGCGCTGGCAAGCAGCACAGGAAGGGTTCGTCCGACAGGATGACCGACTCGATTCCCTCGGGTAACGGCATCGAATGGATGAAGCCGATATCGAGCTGCTCTTGCATCACTGCTTCTACTTGATCTGCCGAGTTGCGTTCGATCAATTGTATTTCGATGCCGGGATAGCGGGATTGCAGGCGTTTGAGCAGTTCTGGCAGGCCGCGAAAGAGCATGGCGGGTGTAAACCCGACGCGCACCAGGCCGGTGGTGCTTGAGGCAATGCGCTGCACCAGCGTTTGCGAGTCTTCTAGCTGCTCGAGAATCCGGCGTGCCTGGCGCTGGAAGGCTTCTCCGGCGGGCGTGAGGGTAACGCGTTTGCTATTGCGCAGCAGCAGCTTGACCTTTAGCTCCTCTTCCAGTTGACGCAGGCTGGCACTTAGCGGTGGTTGAGAGATATGCAGACGCTGTGCTGCTCTGCCGAAATGCAGCTCCTCCGAGAGCACTAGAAAGTAACGCAACTGTCGAAATGTCAGCGCCATTGGCTTCGTTCCTTATCGTTTCTTGTTCTTCAATCATACATAAAACTGAATCAATGGATCCTAAAACAGTATTGGAGACGGCCTCCATACCGACCTAATGTGACGATAAAACATATAATAAGTCCAAGAGGTACGCCGTCGTGAATGAAATGATACACCGCAATATCCCCGATTCCTGGGGGCAGAACAGTTACCATAACGATCCCACCCTTTCCCAACTTCTGGATCTCTATTTGCCGGCGGCGCTACGTCAGCATCTGGAGCGCCACTTCAATGAGATGGGAGCCCTTGCTGGCGGTGAACTGGAAACGCTGGCTATCGAGGCTGACAAGCATCCACCTGAACTTGCCCTGCGCAGCCGAAATGGCGCCGAGCGTCAGCAGATCCTCAAACATCCAGCCTATCAACGCCTGGAAGCGTATGCCTATGGGCAGTTCGGGCTGGCGGCCATGTCGCACCGCGGTGGAGTGCTTGACTGGTCGGAACCCATGCCGCCGGTAGTGAAGTATGCGCTGACGTACCTGTTCGTGCAGGCAGAGTTTGGCCTTTGCTGCCCGCTTAGCATGACCGATGCACTGACTCGCACGTTGCGCAAGTTTGGCGACGAAGCGTTGGTGAACCGCTACCTGGAAGCGTTGACCTCACAGGATATGGATCTGGCCTATCAGGGAGCCATGTTCATGACCGAGCAGGATGCAGGCTCTGATGTAGGGGCGATTACTACGGAAGCGAGGCAGGAAGACGGCAAATGGCGCCTTTATGGCGACAAATGGTTCTGTTCTAACCCCGATGCCGCGTTGGCGATGGTGTTGGCGCGCCCCGAGCAGGGGGAGCGGGGCACTCGCGGTCTCACGCTGTTCCTGCTGCCCCGGTATCTGGAAAATGGTGATCTTAACCATTACCGCATCGTACGCCTGAAAGACAAGCTGGGTACTCGCTCCATGGCGAGCGGTGAGATCCTGCTCGAAGGCGCCGAAGCCTATGTGGTGGGAGAGCCGGGGCAGGGCTTCAAGCAGATGACGGACATGATCAACATGTCTCGTCTCTCGAACGGGGTGCGGTCGGCGGGGCTAATGCGTCGCTCACTCAACGAGGCGCTTTTCATTGCCCGCCATCGGCAGGCGTTCGGTAGCCAGCTCATCGAGCTGCCGCTTATGCAGCGTCAGCTCAGCAAGATGATGCTCACTGCCGAGCAGGGGCGCACGATGGTCTTCCACACAGCCGAGTGCCTGCGGCGTGCCGATGCGGGGGATACCCAGTCAGCCAAGCTCTTGCGCATCCTGACACCCATGATCAAGTTCCGCACCACGCGGGATGCACGCAAGGTGGCTGGGGATGGCATGGAAGTACGTGGTGGATGTGGCTACATCGAGGAGTGGTCGGATGCCCGCGTGCTGCGTGATGCCCACCTTGGCTCAATATGGGAAGGCACCAGCAATATCGTTGCCCTGGATGTTTTCCGGGCGATTCGGCGTGAACAGACCTTGCCGGTACTGGCTGACTACTTGCACCAACAGTTGCAGGCGTCCGCCATTGAGAATCACGAGCGCCACCTGTTGCAGGTGCTCCTCGACAAGGCAGTAGAGAGCGCGAATGCACTGGCAGAGGATCCTGCCTGCGAGCACGACGCGCGGCGGATCGCCAGCAGTCTCTACCACATTACCTCCGCCATTCTTATGGCCTGGGAGGCGTCCCGGATCACGGGAGACAGGCGGCGATTGGCACTCGCTTGGCTGGTGGTACGCCACAAGCTACTCCCTCCCGATCCGCTATCGGTCAGTCGAGCGTCGCCGGAAGCGCTGGCGATGCTGCTCAGCGAAACGCCGATGACCGACGAACAGGTCGTGGCGGTTGTGAATACCCAAGCACTGGCGCGTTCTCACGGGCTGGGGGGGGGGCATGGATAAGCCAAATGGCGCACTGAGCGGAATCAGGGTGATTGATCTTAGCCGTGTGTTGGGAGGCCCGTACTGCACCCAGGTGCTGGGTGACTACGGTGCGGATGTGATCAAGATCGAGCCTCCCGGGGGGGATGAAACCCGCGGCTGGGGGCCTCCTTTCGAAGGCGATGCAGCTTCCTATTTCCACGGCTTGAACCGCAGCAAGCGCGGGATGGCGCTGGATCTTCGTCATCCTGACGGCAAGGCACTGTTACTGCAGTTGCTGGAGGGCGCCGATGTGCTGGTGGAAAACTTCAAGCCGGGAACCCTGGAGAAGTGGGGGTTGAGCTATGACATTCTCAGCGCGCACTTTCCCCGCCTGATCCAGTGTCGAATCAGTGGGTTTGGTGCTGATGGTCCGATGGGCGGTTTGCCTGGCTATGACGCCATCATCCAGGCAATGGCGGGGCTGATGAGTGTCAACGGTGAGAAACAGGGGGAGCCACTGCGAGTGGGGCTGCCCATTGTCGATATCGTGACCGGCCTCAATGCCGTCATCGGTATCACCTTGGCTCTCCATGAGCGTACGCGCAGCGGGCGTGGGCAGTTTGTCGAGACAGCACTGTTCGACTCCGGGCTGTCCTTGATGCACCCCCACTTTCCCAACGTGTTCTACGGTGGACCGCCGCCGGGCCGCACGGGAAATGAGCATCCCAACATTGCCCCTTATGAGGTCTACCGGACGGCGACACAGCCGATTTTTCTGGCGGTTGGCAATAATGTGCAGTTCGCGCGCTTATGCGAGTTGCTCGAATGCCACGACGTTAGCCAGGATGAACGCTTTGCAACCAATGGTGCCCGCCTGGGTAACCGCGATGCACTGCGTGATGTGCTGGAAAGTGCCATGGCCAGGTGGGAAGGCGATAAGCTTGCCGACCGGTTGATGCGTATCGGCGTTCCCTGCGGGCCCGTACTCGATACCACGCAAGCGCTGGCGCATCCGCATACCCAGCACCGCGATATGATCGTCAATATCGGTCATTACAAGGGCACTGGCTCGCCGATCAAGCTGGCTCGTACGCCCTCACGCTATGAAACGCCACCCCCACGCTTTGCCGAACATACCGACGCCATCCTTCATGAAGCAGGATTGACCGTGCAACAAATAGAACACCTTAGAGCGAAAGGCGTGCTGCCGGATGTGCCGGTGGCATGAAGCCTTTTGCACAACACGCTGTACATCATTGCCCAATCCTAAGGGCTGAAAAAGAAGCACAATTAACGTTACGCCAATAACAACACAATATGAGAGCAAACCCATGAAACGCACGCACCTGGCCACTGGCCTTATCTCCACCGTTTTTGCCGTTCTAGCCAATACGGCATCGGCCGCAGAGCTTCCCAGCACCATGACATGGACCGCCTATGATGTGGGCTCGCAAGGACACTCGGAGGCCTCTGCTATCGCCGATGCCTTTGGCAAGACCTACAACACCCGCATCCGTATCCAGCCTGCAGGGTCAGCCATTGGGCGACTGCAGCCCCTGGTAAGTGGCCGGGCTGACTATGCCTACCTGGCCACGGAGTCCTTCTTTGCAACGGAAGGAATTTACGACTTCAGCGAGCGCCGCTGGGGGCCCCAAGACCTCAGAGCCGTTGCCGGAAGACCGTCTACCTTTGGTGTGCCATCGGCTGCCGACGCCAATATCCACACGCTCGAAGACTTGCGGGGGCAACGGGTTGCCTACGTGGCAGGCAACCCTTCGGTCAATGTGAAATGTGATGCGATCCTGGCCTTCGCAGGGCTGAGTCACGACGATGTGGAGGCGGTGATGTTCCCGACTCACGGCGCCGCCATGAGCTCGCTGGTCGAGGATCGGGCCGATGCCACCTGCACGACCACCACCGCCAGCCAGCTTTATGAGCTGGAAGAGTCTTCTCGTGGTATTCGCTGGGTAGATATTCCTGCCGATGACGAAGAGGGCTGGGCGCGCATGAACCAGGTGGCCCCTGTCTTCCAGTCATTCCGTGAAACCATTGGCGCTGGGCTAAACGAAGAATCTCCCGCCAACATGCTTGCTTACCGTTACCCGATCATCGTAGCCATGGCTGATCGTGACGAAGAAGAGGTCTACCAGTTCATCAAGAGCCTGGATGAGAGTTATGACCTTTATCGTGACGCGACCGCTGCCATTCACCGCTGGGCAATCGAGGACTCCGGCGTGCCACCTATCGATATACCTTTCCACCCTGGGGCTATCCGCTATATGGAAGAGAAAGGGCTATGGAGCGAGGAGATGCAGACATGGAACGATAACCGCCTCGCCCGCCTGGAAGCACTGAAACAAGCTTGGGATAGCCTGCTGAACGAGGAGCCAGACCTCGAAGGGGATGCGCTTGCCGAACGTTGGGAGGCTCGCCGGCAAGAAGTGATTGGCGCGCTTTGACCACGGGTGGATATGTCACTGGGAGCGACATCATGAGCAATTCAAGTCAAGAGCGATTGGAAGGTTCGGCAAGGTGGATAGTGATGGGGCTGGGAGCCGTCGGTCTGTTGATGACGATCAACCAAACCTTTGCCCTCAATCTGTTGGGGTTCTATCCGATCGGTAATGCCTTTATCTACTATCTGATAGGGCTGTTCCTATCGGCGGCACTACTGATCTTTCCGGCTCGTAAGGCTGATAACGAACGCCTGCCCTGGTATGACTGGGTGCTGGCGGGGGCTGCTCTTGGTGGCGCCATCTACCTTGGCCTTAATGGCCTGCGCATGACCCAGCAAGGGTGGGAGTATTTCGCCCCGCTCGAAGCAACGCTGGTGGCAACAATGATGCTGCTACTGGTGCTGGAGGGCGTTCGCCGCTGTGGTGGCTGGGCGATTTTTGCCGTGGCACTGCTATTTGGGCTCTATCCGCTCTATGCAGGCCACATGCCTGGTTTCCTGTGGAGTAATGGTTTTGGATGGGGGGAAACCATCCGAGCCCATGTCATGGGGGCGGAAAGCATTGTGGGCGTGCCGATGCAGGTCGTCGCCAACCTGATTATCGGCTTTGTCGTGTTCGGGATAGCGCTGACCATCACCGGTGGCGGTGAGTTCTTCATGAATTTCGCCACTGCATTGATGGGCCGAAGCCGCGGCGGGCCCGCCAAGGTGGCCGTCGTTTCCAGTGCCTTCATGGGCAGCTTATCCGGTAGTGCGGTATCCAATATTCTGACCACAGGGACGATTACCATTCCTGCCATGAAGCGCAGTGGCTATTCACGCGAATATGCCGCTGCCGTAGAGGCGTGCGCCTCCACGGGCGGAACCTTGATGCCGCCCGTTATGGGGGCCGTTGCCTTCATCATGGCTTCCTTCCTAGGCGTCAGTTACGGTGAGGTAATGCTGGCGGCGTTGCTGCCTGCGGTGCTCTTCTACCTGGCCCTGCTGCTTCAGGTAGATAACTATGCTGCCCGCAAAGGCCTCATGGGCATGCCCGCCAAGGATATTCCCAGGGTGCGTGACACGCTGCTCTCTGGATGGCCGTACCTACTCAGTTTGGGCGTGCTGATCTACATGCTGCTTGTCATGCGTCTGGAAAGTCAGGCGCCTTATTATGCCACCCTGATATTGCTGGCGATTGCACTGGTGCGCCGTCAGCAGCGGCTGCGTATCAGCCAACTGCTGGATTTTTTCTATCAGTTGGCACACGGGGTGGGGAGTCTGGTCGCCGTTTTGGCCGGTATCGGTTTGGTGGTCGGTGGGCTTTCCTATACGGGGGTTGCAGGGGCTTTCTCTCGCGAACTGCTGTTGTATGCAGGTGACAGCATTCCCCTGATGCTGGCGGCGGGGGCGATTACCAGCTTTATCCTCGGGATGGGAATGACGGTCAGCGCATGCTACATCTTCCTGTCGATTCTGCTTGCGCCAGCGCTAGTGGGTGCTGGCCTCAATCCTCTTGCCAGCCACCTGTTCATTCTTTACTGGGGAATGCTCTCCTATATCACTCCACCCGTGGCGCTAGCCGCCATTACTGCTGCCGGTGTTGCCGGCGCCAACAGCACCCGAACGAGCCTGTATGCCGTGCGGTTGGGAGCCGTGCTGTTCGTACTGCCGTTCCTGTTTGTGCTCAACCCATCGCTGATTTTGCAGGGCCCCCTGTTGAGCGTGATGGCCTCCGCTTTTACAGCCATGACCGCGATCTGGTTGGTGGCAGCGGCGATGGAAGGATACCTTTATCGAATAGGTTCGGTGGGAGTGCGCATGCGTTGTGCGCTGCTGCTGCCTGCCGCACTGATGATCTACCCCGAATGGATCAGTGACCTGCTGGGCTTTCTAGCGCTTGCATTGTGCTATCTGATGGCGGTGCTGCACACCACGAAACGCGCAGATATTACGAAGTGCTCTACCTAGGTGAAGCTGCTTTATACACCCACGGCGTTCGGCAGCAGAGCCTGTCGAGCGCCGTCATGCTTACTCTGCATTCCGCAACGCTTTCCCCAGCCTGCCAAAGTAGTCGCTGAACGCTGCATTGATCTGTTCCCGCTGTGCACCCCGTGGGTAAAGACCTCTTTCCGCTTCAGGAGAGGTCTTGGTGCCTTTGACCAGGAAGTGATTGGTGATGGCCGCATCCTGCACAAACCCTTCAAAGGCGCGTGCGCAGAGCTCTTCGGGTTTACTGTAATAGAGCTGTCCAAGTTTTTTATCCATCTGTACTGAACGTTGAAACAGCTCGCTAGGCTGATCACCCGCTGGTCGAAGCAGTACGGCCTTGAAGCAATGCATCAGCAGTTGATTCAGAGGGTGTGCAATGGGCGTTGCATCGGCGAGCCAAGCGGTAGAGGCGAACATACCGACGGGTGTGCCGCGAAAACACTTGCTGACGATGTAGTGATCAAAAGCATGAAACCACTCGTGGGCAATGCTGCCGGGGCCAGCGTTTTTGGCCAGCGCAAAACTGCGTTGGCTGGGGTCGTAGTGGGCAGAAACACCAGGTCGACCACCGCTGCCATATTGCAGCGCGATTGAGCCGCGTAGTGAAATCAGCGCCTCTGGTCCCTGTAGAATCACCATGAGATCGCACAGTGCATCATGAAACAGCTCGGCGGCACGGTCGCGCTCAGCGTTGGTTACCCAGCGTCCAATCTCAATGGAGCGAAAATCAAACTGACGCCGGATCAGGGCAAAACTGCTGGCTTGCCCCTGGCGATGGTCAGGACCACTGCGATAAAAATCCCGCGCTTCGATGCTCACTTGTCGTTTCTCCTTGCATTCCGCCATCCAGACCCCCACTAACTAACCGTAACGCATTTTAATTGCCTCATTTTCCACCGCCAGGAGAGAGATATGAGCAAGCGTATTTTAGTGGTACTGACGTCTCACGATCAGTTGGGTGATACTGGTAATAAAACCGGTTTTTGGCTCGAAGAGCTGGCAGCCCCTTATTATGTCTTTAAAGACGCGGGTGCTGAAGTAACGTTGGCATCGCCCAAGGGTGGGCAGCCGCCGCTTGACCCAAAAAGTGACGCAGACGATAGCCAAACCGATGAAACGCGCCGCTTTAAGCAAGATGAAAAAGCTAACGCGGAGCTTGCCGCTACCCATCGCTTGAGCGACATGAAGGCTGATGATTTCGATGCGGTATTCTACCCTGGGGGCCATGGCCCGCTATGGGATCTCGTTGACGACGCGGACTCGATTCGCTTGATCGAAACCTTTATCGCCCAAGGCAAGCCGGTTGCCACGGTTTGTCACGCGCCGATAGTGTTGGTAAATGCTAAAGACAGCGCTGGTGAACCGCTAGTAAAAGGCCGCCAAGTAACGGGCTTTACTAACGGCGAAGAGGAGGCTGTGGGCTTGACCAATATCGTGCCGCATCTCGTTGAAGATGCCTTGCAAAAGTGTGGCGGGATTTATAGCAAAGCGGATGATTTCACTCCTTACGTACGTGAGGATGGCCAACTGATCACAGGGCAAAACCCTCCTTCCTCAGCGCTCACGGCTGAAACGCTAATGGCGTGGCTGACGAAATAACCCGCCGGTATTAATACCGGGTTTGGTGACGACGGCGAGGCTCTCCTCGCCGTTTGTATTTTTGGGTGCCGATTAGATTCTGACTATGCTTATAGGGAGATAGGTTATTTATTTTTAATTAGCTATGTTCTCAACAGCGCAGTTCTCAGCAGCGCAACAAGGAGGCGACTAACATGGAGACAGCACGCGTCTATCGGATGAAAACCGCGGAACATCTCTGCCCATTCGGTATGAAAACAGTCGATTTGTTAAAACGCAAAGGCTATCAGGTTGATGACCATCCGCTTACATCCCGAGATGAAATTGAAGCGTTCAAGGCCCAGGAGAATGTCGATACCACTCCGCAAACCTATATAGGTGATAAACGTATTGGCGGCTATGAAGAGGTGCGTGAGCATTTAGGCATGAGCGTGCCGAGTGCAAAAGAGACCGCATATCGGCCAGTGATCGCGATTTTTGTTACCGCTTTGCTCATCGGTCTGGCGATTAGCTGGGTTGCCAATGGCACCTTAGTGGCGGCACGAATGCCCGAATATGCGGTGGCCACGGCCATGGTGCTGCTGGGTTTGCAGAAGCTGCAGGATGTAGAGAGCTTTAGCTCGATGTTCCTTAACTACGACTTACTGGCTCAGCGCTATGTCCCTTACAGTTATGTGTACCCCTACGCAGAGACCCTGGCAGGGGTACTAATGCTGGCCGGTGCCATGCTTTGGCTGGCAGCACCGCTGGCACTGTTTATTGGCACGGTAGGTGCGGTGTCGGTCTTTAAAGCCGTGTATGTGGATAAGCGTGAGCTGAAATGCGCCTGCGTTGGCGGAAGCAGCAATGTGCCACTAGGGTTTGTAT
This sequence comes from Halomonas sp. IOP_14, assembly GCF_021021315.1. Lineage (NCBI taxonomy): Bacteria > Pseudomonadati > Pseudomonadota > Gammaproteobacteria > Oceanospirillales > Halomonadaceae > Halomonas > Halomonas sp. IOP_14. Next base: position 94,060 of record NZ_JAINWD010000010.1, read on the forward strand.
CGCTGACAGAAAATATCGCCATGGTGCTGATGGGACTATGGATGCCGCTGAAAATGTTGCTATAACAATCGTCGTCAAAAACTTGCTTGGCTAAAATGCTGTTTAAAATCCAAAAATCCGTTAAAAAACAATTTATTTGCCGCTACATATCACAGGTTAGATAAACCTGCTGTTATAAAGCGCACTGTGTGTGCACAGCGAAGGGAACTCGCGACAGGGAAGAACAAGCAAGGATTGCTTGTGTAGCACAAGGATGCACAAACAGGATGTTTGTGGTGCAAGATCAGGGAAGAACAGATGAAAACCCGGCCAAGGAGTGGCCGGGTTTTTTTTACCCTGAAATAAATAAAAATTTAATTAAGCTCTTATGACGCTTTCGTTAATAATGTATTGCTATTGATAGTAAAAAGGCAGCGGTCACAAAGATAAGCCTTTTTTATAATAACCGCTTAAGTTGGTAAGCGATTGTTTTAACAAGCATAGTGATAATAAAGCGAGCTTAATTCACTCAAGGGTATTTCAACCGCTGTTTGACAGTTCAGGCAGCGTACGGTGGTACTGTTTTTACCGGTGCCTTCTAAACGGAAGCGGTTCAAAAACGGGTTTTTGGGTGACTCATTGTTGCCACAATGGCGACAGATGACATCCAGCCCGTTGACTTTGCTGCTAATAATAATGTCTCGCACGCTGACCTCCTACCATTAGGTTAGATGATGGTTCAGGCGTGGTAACGTTCGTGTAGAGTAGCATCGTTGCCAATACTTTTAATAGTATAGCGCTGCAAGGCATATGTGCCATATAAAAAAGCGTGCTTTAAATAGGTGCAGTTAATCTGAATAAAAAAAGATAAATTTTTTCCGGTTTAATAACATAGGTTAGATAAATAGAGTGTTTTAAGGTTCACTGTGAGTACACAGCATAAGGAAGTGGCAACAGGGAAGATAAAGCTAGGGAAGCTTACGCTCATGGATGCACAAACAGGATGTTTGTGAAGACGAATCAAGGAAGGTTTGATAAAGCCCCAGCCAGGGAGTGGCCGGGGCTTCTTTTTTATACGCTTGTTTTATTTCTTCGCTTTTTTCTTACTTTTCTTACTGTCGTTGCCTTGGCTAACTGTTTTGCCTTCGCTGCTCTCGTCTTTGCTGTCACCCTTCTCACTGTCAGGCTTGTCGCCGCCTTGATGGGTGAGCGGGCTCGCTTGGTCTAAGCGCGGGTGGTTATCCAGGAATTCACGCTGTAGGTCAGGCATGGCATCCAGGGCTTGCAGGGTATGGGTGAGGGCATGGATGGCCGCCAGCACGTCCTGGGTATGGCCTGTTTCTGAGATGGTGTGCATGTTGCGAATAGGGAAGCCAATTGAGGTAGCGGCACTATCGATAGACGCCAATACGCCTGCCATGCCATCGGTACCCGTATCCACACCGACAATATCGCGCTGCAGCGGAATGTCCTGCTCTTTCGCGGCCGTGGCGATAATGCGGTTGAGCTGTTCACTGGCAATCGAGCCCACCGCCATGGTGAAGCCTTTGCCCATCTCCAGTGGCTGCATGCGCTTGTCGCCAATACCGGGCGCAGCCACATAGTCGTGGTTTACATCGACGCCAATTAAGGCATCTGGCTTCATTTCGCCCGCCATCACGCGGCTGCCGAAACGGCCAATCTCTTCGTAGCTGGCAATCGCAAACAGCACGCGCACATTTTGGGTGCCACCTGCTTCGGCGATCAAACGCGCCACTTCGGCGGTCACAAAGCAGCCTAGGCCGTTATCCAGGTAAGCGCCGTAGAAGGTATTGGGACTAAAGCCGGGGCGGATAGGGCGGTCGAAAATAATCGAATCGCCGGGCCGTACGCCCAGGTTCAGCACCTGTTGCTTTTTATTCTCGCCGTGGATCTGTAGATCCAGGTAGATCTGCTCTTTTTTCAGGCCTTTGCTGCCATCGCGCTGAGCAGGATCGGAGAAGTGAATCGCGCCCAGTGCCTCGACCGTGCCACCTTCAATGCAGCGGTAGCTACCGGGGGCGTCGGGGTCTTCGCTGAACAACTTCACTTCATGGCCGATAAGCACGGTGGGCAGAAAGGAGTCGGTGTTGATCCAGATCTTGCCGTCTTCGCCAATCGAGCGCACCTGCATGCGGATTTTATCCGCATGGCCGATCAGCATGACCTTGAACATGTCGTCGCGGCCGGGGTGAGTGTCCAGCACAACGCCCGCGTTGCCCTTAAACTGGTGAAGGTGCCAGCTTTTAGGCGCGAAGCTCTCAAAATGCGGCTTGAGCACGCCGTAGGTCATGGCAGCTTCCAGGCCTACGGGGCTGGGGGCGGCAAGAATATCGCGCATTAGTTTGAACTGCGCGTCGGGCATTGGTTGTGTCCAGGGTTTTGCACTATCGCTCATCGTTGTCGCTCACTCATTTTTAGGTGGATGTTAATCACCTCTAGTCTGCCAGATTCCCGCACTGTGTGTAGAGAAAGACGCTTATTCATGGTGATGAATTAGCTCGCGCAGGGCGCTGGTGGCGGCGGATGGAGGGTGACGGCGGCTCAATATAATGCCCAGCTCACGGCGAATGGTCGGCTCCACCAGCGGGCGGTACTCAATACCATCGGCGGCAATTTGCCGAAAACTGAGCGAGGGCAGCACGCTAATACCTAATCCCGCAGCTACCATGCGGCCTACCGTGGCGATCTGGCGCGCATCGCACAAGATATCCAGCCGTTCTCCTACGCTCTGCATAATGCGGTCAATATCCTGGCGCGAGCTGGAAAGGCGATTGATACCAATAAACGGATAAGCCGCGAGTTGGCTCCAGGCGACGGCTGATTGCGCCAGCAATGGATGCCCGCAGGGGCAAACGACCACATAGCTGTCTTCGAGGACGGGGTCAAACGTCAAGTCGTCTGCGTCGCTTGGCGGCACGGAAAGACCCAGGTCGGCGCGACCTTCGCGCACCATTTGATTGATTTGATCGGCCAGCACATCGTGCAGGCTGAGGTTAATACGTGGGTAAGCCTCGTGAAAAAGCTTAATGACCCGCGGGAATAGTCCTGCCGCCAGAGTAGGCAGGGCGGCCACGGTTACCTTTCCGCGCTGTTTGGAAAATTGGTCGTTGAGATCCTCAAAGGCTTCGTTCCAATCATTCAGGAGCCGCACGGCAACGGGCAGAAAGGCTTCGCCTTCCGGTGTTAACGCGAGCTGCCGCGTGGTACGGGCAAACAGTGCACCACCGACGTTCTCCTCAAGTTTACGCAGGGCGATCGAAATCGCCGGTTGGGAAAGGTGCACGCGCTCGCTGGCCTCTGCAAGGCTGCGCGAGTGGGCGACGGCAACTAAAACACGCAACTGCTGGATGCTTGGATTCATTTAGAAAGTAAAACATAAATTAAAAACTATTCAATATACAAAATTAAACTGGCAGACCATGCTTGCTGTATCGCATGCAAACAGCGTCGCGATCACCGTTTTACATAAAAAGCCGCTCTACAATAACAATAGCTCGCTTTGCGAGCTTCGGAGACACAATGAAAACGCTACTTACTGCCATGGTGGCCAGTGCCACGGTGCTGGCCGCTGCTGCTACTCACGCTGATGAGCGCCTGTTGATTGGCTCTACCTCAAGCTCCTCCAGCCACTACAGCTACTTTGTGGCAGTCAATCAGATTATTAATAATCAAGTCGAAGGGATCAGTTCTTCGGTTGCCGAAACCGGTGCCACTGTGGATAACCTGCGCCGTTTAGGCCGCAACCAAATCGATATGGGCCTGGTGACCACCAATACGGGTTATCACGCCTACGCCGGTGAGGAGGATTTTGAAGGCCGCCCCGTCGATAACCGCCTGCTCTGGGTCTACACCGTGGCACCGCAGAATGCCGTGATGCGCCAGGATGCAGGGGTGGAAACCTTCGCTGATTTAAACGGTGTGCGCTTCAATCCAGGCATTACGGGGTCAGCTACTGAGAAAACCACCGAAGCGGTAATGCGCGCACTTGGCATCGAACCGGATTATGTACGTGGTTCCACCACCGATATGGTCGACGCCATGAAAGATGGCCGAGTGATGGGGTCGGTAAAATCGGGTGTCGGAGAACGCCTGGATGGCTCCTCCATGGATATCGCCACTTTCACACCGATTAGCGTGCTGTCGCTTGACCAAGAGCAGGCCGACACACTGCGCAGCGAAATGCCCGATGTGGCGATTGTCGATGTGCCGGAAGGGGCCGCAGAGGGTATTCCTGCCTACACCACTTGGGCCTTTGGTGTGGCCGTGCACGCCCATCCGGATATGGATGAAGAAACCGCCTATCAAATCGTCAAAGCGGTGATGGAAAACCCAGAGCCGCAGGTTAACGCCTTCGCTGCCATGCAGGATGCGGATATGGCGAAGATGACCCTGGAGGTTGGCACCGTGCCACTGCATGCTGGCGCTGCGCGCTATTTCGAAGAGCAGGGGTATGACATCCCCGATGCCTTGCAGCCAGTCCAGTAAGGCCCATTGGAGAAGATGATCATGCGCGAGACAGTTACCAAAGGCTTGGCGCTCCTGCTGGGCGGGCTAATCCTTTATACCTCCGCCACTGGGCCGTTCGAGAGCTTGATTCAGCGGAGTATCTTTCTCGCGCTGGTCATCCTGCTAGGGCTTGCCGTCTATCCACTAGGCGCAGGCAAGTGCTGGCGCCCGCTGGGCATTGCGATTGATGCGGTGCTGGCAGTGGGGGTGGTGTTTGCCTGTGGCTATGTGGCGCTTAACTATGAACAAATTCTGGTCGAACTCCCCTGGGCAACACCTCGGGATATGCTGCTGACCGGCGTACTGCTGGTGGCGATTCTGGAGCTTTCGCGGCGCGCCATCGGCGTGATCTTTCCACTGTTAGTGTTAGTGGGATTAGCCTACGCGTGGTTTGGGGCCGCCATTCCAGGGCCGCTTGGCCACCGCGGGTTTGATCTTTACTACATGACCGAAACCATTTACCTCGGTGACTTAGGCGTGTGGGGCATGCTGGTGGGCGTCGCTGCGACTACCATCGCCGCTTTCGTACTGTTCGGCTGTTTGCTGCTACATACCGGAGGCGGCAATACCTTTATGGATCTGGCGTTGCGTATCAGCGGCCGTTCACCGGGCGGTGCTGCCAAAGTGGCCACGGTGGCCTCCGGGCTGTTTGGCATGGTCAGCGGTAGCGCGGTGGCCAATGTCGCCACCACGGGCAACTTCACCATCCCCATGATGAAACGCTTGAACTACCCACGCCCCTTCGCGGCTGGGGTAGAAGCGGTGGCCTCGACCGGCGGCCAAATCGCACCGCCAATCCTGGGTGCTGCGGCATTTATCATGGCGGAAATTCTAGGCGAAAGTTACCTGCGTATCGCCTTGGCGGCCTTGTTGCCAGCGATTCTTTTCTATCTCGGGGTGTTTGTCACCATTCACCTCGTCGCCAAGCGCCGCCAACTGCAGGTAGTGCCTGATGATGAGCTGCCAAGCTGGTCAGACGTGATACGCCCTGAACGTATCATTCCCATTCTGGCTGCATTAGGCGGACTGTTTTACGGCGTGCTCAGCGGTCGTTCGATCCAAATGTCGGCGTTCTACGGCATCTTGATGACCGTGCTAACGTTCGTGCCTTTTGCGCTCATGGCTAAGATGCCGCTGCGCGAGATCCTCGGCAAGCTGGTGGCAGGCTTAGTCGATGCAGGCAAGGGCATGGTCATTATTGGCGTGCTGCTGGCCGGGGCGCAGATACTGGTGGCGATGATCGGTATGACCGGCATCGGTGTGACATTAGCCAGCTTGATCGTCACGGTAGGCGGCGAATCGCTGTTCCTGGTCGCCTTTATCGTCGGCGGCGTGTGTCTGATTTTGGGCATGGGGATCCCGACCACGGCAGCGTATGTTCTGGTGGCATCAGTGCTGGCGCCTGCGCTCACCACCATCGGTGTTGAGCCGCTGATTGCCCACCTATTCGTTTTCTACTTCGCCACCCTGTCGGTGATTACACCGCCTGTCTGTATTGCGGTCTTTGTGGCCTCAGGCATTGCCGACACCAACTGGCTGCCTGCGGCGGTTGAATCAGTGCGCTTGGCGGCGGCTATCTACGTCATTCCCTTCCTGCTGCTGATCTACCCAGCCCTGGCAGGGTTTGGTTCTGCCCTGGAGATCGTCTTGGCCAGCTGCCAAGGGGTCGTGTTTGTGATGGCCTTCGCCGCGCTGATGTCCCGGGTAGCCATGACGGGTAAGCGCGTGATCGATGTCGTGGGGCTGATCGCGGTCATTGGACTGGCGCTGACACCCGGCTGGCTGACCACGCTGGCGGCGCTAGCCCTGATCATTGGGCTATTTATACGCCGCCGCTCGCTGCTGAGAGACGAGCAGGGGGCCGTCGCGGGCGACCACCACTCTCTTCAGGCCAAGGAGACACAGCTATGAGCTTTTTATTAGGCAGTGGTGCGGGTTTTTCTGGCGACCGTACCGATGCGGCCGTGGCGGTGGTGGCAGAGTTGATCAAGCGACAGCAGCCCTCCGCTTTAGTATTTGAAACCCTGGGCGAACGGACATTAGCGGCAGCTCACCGCGCGATGCGTGATGATCCCGAAAGCGGGTTTGAACCGCTGTTAGACGAGCTGCTGGCGCCAGTGCTGCGTGACTGTCTGGATCACGACATTAAGATTTTAGGCAACTTTGGTGCGGCGAACCCCAGTGGTGCTTGTCAGGTAATTGCTGACTTGGCTACGCAGCTTGGGCGCGGGGATGCATGCATTGCCCAGGTGCATGGTGACGATATCCGTCAGCAGCTACATAGCTTGGACCTACAGCGCTGGGAGGCCGAGCGGCTGGATATGCCCGGCGATGAAGCCCTGATTTCAGCCAATGTCTATCTGGGGGCCAAGGCGCTGGCTGAGGCGTTGGCCATGCAGGCGGATGTGGTGGTTACAGGCCGTGTTGCCGACCCGGCTCTGTTTTTAGCGCCGCTGATGCACCACTTCGATTGGCGTTGGGATGACTGGGATCGCCTGGCCTGCGGGATGATGGCGGGGCATTTAGCAGAGTGTGGCGCCCAGGTGAGCGGCGGCTACTTTGCCGATCCGGGCTTTAAAGAGGTGCCCGGACTCGCCACGGTGGGCTATCCGATTATTGAAGTAGAGCAGGATGGCAGCCTTATTATTACCAAGCCCGCCAATACTGGTGGCTGTGTTACCGAACAGACGGTGAAAGAACAGCTGCTTTACGAAGTTCATGACCCGGCGAATTATCTGACTCCGGATGTCACGGTGGATCTTTCCCACGCCGAGGTGCGTCAGTTGTCACCCAATCGCGTGGCGGTGACAGGAATTCGCGGCAAGCCTGCGCCTGAGCGGCTAAAAACCACCGTGTGCTATGAAGGCGGTTGGCAGGGCGAGGCGGAAATCTCCTATGCCGGCCCGAACGCCTTGGCACGAGCCCAGCTTGCAGCGCAGGTACTGCGTGAACGATTGGTGTTTCGAGCCCCTGCCGAGCTGCGTACCCGCTTGGATATCATTGGCTTGGCCAGCGTATTCGATAGCGATAGCGGTGAGCTGCAGCGTAGCGCTTCAGGGTCTGCCAGCGGCGATTATCGGCTGCGGCTGGCGGCCGAGCACAGCGAGCGGCGCTGGGTAGCCCGCGCCACCCAGGAGCTATTGGCGCTTTATTGTGCCGGGCCCGCGGGTGGCGGTGGCGTGCGGCGCCAATTTCAAAGGCGAGTATTTACCGCCTCTTATTTGGTCAAACGTAGCGACGTTAATGCTCATGCCAGCCTGTTTGAATCGTCGCCGCTCGGCGAACGTAGGAGTGAACGTTATGCTGCAAGCTGACCACACGCAAACAACGGTGCGCCCGGATACCTCAGTCGCTCTTCATCAACTCGCCCATGCCCGCGCAGGTGATAAGGGGGAACGGCTAAACGTGGCACTGTTTGCCTATGACCCAGACCATTACACCACCCTGCTGGAGCAGGTAACCGAGGAGCGTGTGCTGGCGCTGTTTGCTCATCGTGGTGCCAGCCGAGTGCGGCGTTACCCTTTGCCTAATTTGGCGGGCATGAACTTCGTGATCGATGACGTGCTGCAGGGCGGCGTTAATGGCGCGCTCAACTTGGATGGGCATGGCAAGACGCTATCGTTTTTGCTGTTAAGCATGGAGGTTGATGCGAGCTAGGCCTTTTTAACCTCGCTCCTCGACTTAGGTGGTCATGACCCGCTGCCTGAAAGGCCTTACTATGACGATAAAATACGCACGCTAATTAACATAACGTCCGCTCAGTCGTCGTTAAAGAGCCGTTCAGGAGTAGCCCCATGACCGTCGCAACGCTAGGTGCCCAGCGCTTCAAAGTGCTGTTGGCGGGCGTTTTTAGCCAAATATTATGTGTTGGCATCGCGCGCTTTGCCTATACCCCATTGCTACCGGTGATGCAGCAGCAGACCTGGATGGGTGATGCCGGTGGCGGCTGGCTGGCTGCGGTTAACTACGCGGGCTATATGCTGGGGGCCGTGCTGGCCGCCTCTATTCACAGTATTTATATCAAAGACACGCTATTTCGCTGCGGGTTAATCCTGGCGGTAATCACGACTGCGGGTATGGCGCTTACCGATCACTTCTGGGTTTGGGCGGGGTTGCGTTTTCTGGCGGGTCTTTCAAGCAGCGCTGCAATGCTATTAGCGTCAGGGCTGATTCTTCACTGGTTAATCCAACATCGCCAGCGCGGCGAGCTGGGAATTCATTTTGCCGGTTTGGGGCTAGGCATGATTGTCGCGGCGGTGGCAGTGGAGATGATGCTCCAGTTTTCCTTTAGCTGGCAGACCCAATGGTGGGGCTTTAGCCTGCTGGGTGCCGTGCTGCTGGTGCCTGCCTGGCGCTGGCTGCCGCGGCCGGAAAGGCCGCTAGAGGGGGCTCACGTGGCGAGTAGCCGAACCGCTACGCCGCCAACACGTACTTTTATGCGCTGGATGCTCGCCGCCTACTTTTGCGCCGGTTATGGCTATGTGATCAGCGCTACCTTCTTAGTTGCCATCGTTGAGCGTGAGCCGCTGCTGGCGGGGATGGGCAACTGGACGTTCGCTCTGGCCGGTTTAGCCGCCGCCCCAGCGGTGATGCTGTGGGATCTGGTCGCCCGTCGAGTGGGCTATTTAGGGGCGCTTATTCTCGCCATGGGGATTCAGGTAGTGGGGATCGTACTGCCTGCGATTACCGCGAACTCAGCAGTGGTACTGCTCAGTGCGGTGCTCTATGGCGGTACCTTCCTTGGTTGCGTCAGCCTTGTGCTGACCATGGCAGGTAGGCTCTATCCTTCCAGCCCCGCGCGGCTAATGGGGCAGATGACTCTGGCATACGGCGCCGCCCAGATATGCGCCCCGGCATTAACCGGTATGTTGGCTGAAACCTCTGGCCACTATGATGTTGGGCTGTGGTTGGCGGGCGGTTTTGTAACGCTTGGCGCGGTGCTGCTGGCCTGTTTGCGCCGGGTAGATCAAACCGCTCAACGCTTGGATGCCGCCGCAAAAGCCACGGTGTACGCCTAGGAACTGGGGCCTAGTGGGCATTACCCTCGAAATCCTTTAGGATGAGCGCCTTTTTCTTACGGGATATGGGCAAATGACCTCTTCTAGGCAACCTCGCACCCAATGGCTAGGCCGCTGGGGGTTTATGTTGGCGGCCACCGGTTCGGCGGTGGGGCTAGGCAATATCTGGAAATTCCCCTACATGACTGGGGAGTTTGGCGGCGGCGCCTTCGTGCTGGTCTATCTAACGTGCATCTTTGCCGTGGGTGTGCCGGTGATGATGGTCGAAATCGCGTTTGGTCGGCGGGGACGTGGTAGCCCGGTGGATGCCATACGGCGCGTGGTCAATGAGTCTGGCCGTTCATCGGCCTGGTCGTTGATTGGTTGGATGGCCATGCTCTGCGGCTTTATGATCCTGTCGTTTTACGTGGTGGTGGCGGGCTGGTCGTTCTCGTATCTGTGGAAGATGCTGACCGGGGGGCTCGCGGGCAGCAGCGTTGATGAGATGGCCGCTGTGTTCGGGGCCAATAACGCCAATCCGCTGAACCTCGGTTTCTGGAGCACCCTGGTTACGCTGGCCACCATGTTGATCGTGGGTAAAGGCGTGCAGCAGGGAATCGAGAAGAGCGTTAGCTGGATGATGCCGGGGCTGGTGATCATGCTGGTGGTGTTGATTGGCTTTGGTATGTTTTCCGGTGGCTTTGGCGCTGCGGTTAACTTTCTGTTCTCCTTCAATGCGGGCAGCCTCTCTAGCGAAGGCCTTCTGGCAGCGCTGGGTCATGCGTTTTTCACCCTCTCGCTGGCCTCTGGGGCGATTCTGACCTATGGCAGCTACTTGCCTAAAGACGCTTCTATTGGCCGCACCACGGTGAGTGTGGCGGTGGCGGATACCGTTGTTGCCTTGATGGCGGGGCTTGCGATCTTCCCGGTTATTTTCGCCAATGGCATGAACCCCGGCGAAGGCCCTGGGCTAATTTTTATGAGCCTGCCGTTGGCCTTCCAGGCGATGCCGCTGGGCACCCTGTTTGGCATTCTCTTCTTCCTGATGCTCTCTATGGCAGCGCTGACCTCTTCGATCTCTATGGTCGAAGCCACGGTTTCCTGGCTGTGCGACAACAAAGGTATCTCGCGTTCGGCAGCCGCCTGGGGCACAGGTATTGTGCTGTGGTTGATTAGCACACTGGCGATGCTGTCGTTTAACCTGGGCGCGGATTGGACACTGGCCGGTAAGAACTTCTTTGACTGGCTGGATTATTTAACCTCGCGCTGGATGATGCCGTTGGGTGGTCTGGGCACGGTAGTGGTAGCGGGGTTTGTGCTGAAAAGCGAGACCTTCCGCGACGAGCTGGGGCTTGCCCCCTTGCCTTATGCGCTGTGGCTGACCATGGTGCGCTACGTTAGCCCGCTGGGCATTGTGGTGATTTTTGTCGACGCGCTGGGCGTTTATCAGGTCTCGTTTGCGGCTCACTGGCCCTGGTTGCTGGGGATTCTGTTTACCATGGTCGCGCTTGGAGAAACCTTAAGCCCGCGGCTGCGTACTGCGCTTAGGGCTGGTTAACGCCTGCTGTTTTTTCTGCTTCTCTTTCTGCTTTGCCTCGGCGGCGGCGACTGCGCCGGGGTGAGTGCCCACTTTCATCAACTCGTCCCAGCGCGTGGTATAGCGGTCTGAGCGGTGGGCGCAGCGCAGTTGCCAAGCAGCAGGGGCATCCGTCATACCAAAGCTGATAGTGCCTTGCCCCATGCGCTGGTTGATCTGATCCACGGTTGCCATTAAAAACGGATGGCGATCACGGACTGGCGGATGCAGCAGCGAAAGCTGGTGCTGCTCTGCATCCACTAAATCCAGCAGCATCACGCCAGCTTTCATGAACTGGTAGCGGGGGCGATGAATCTGCTCAAGGCCTTGGCGTACGGCATCAAGGATCACCCGGGTATCGTCGCTGGGTGAGGGCAGGGCGATCAGCGCCTGCGGGAAGTATTGCAACTGATCGCGGCGATGACGGTTAGTGTTGAGAAATACCATCACCGCACGAGCTAAGCTACGTTGCTCGCGAAGTTTTTCAGCGCTGCGCTGGGCGTGGCGCCGCAGTGCATTATGTACTTCTGCAAAAACGCCGGTGGGCTGGCCGAAAGAGCGCGAGGTCATAATGCGTTGGCGCGGTTGATCCAGGGCGTTCATCTCCATACAAGGCGTGCCACGCAGCTCGAGCGCGGTGCGCGCCAGCACCACAGAGAAGCGCTTGCGCAACTGCTTGTCGTCGCTTTGACGCAAGTCCCAAGCGGTGGTCACGCCGCCAATCGCTAAGCGCCCGGCAAGCCGATGGCCGACGCCCCACACGCTGCCCACCGGCGTACGTTTGAGCAGCGCCTGCGTCGTGTGATCTTGTCCATTAAGCAGGCAAACGCCTTGGTAATGTGGGTCTTGCTTGGCAAGGTGATTGGCTAATTTGGCGAGCGTGTGGGTGGGTGCCAGCCCAACACACACCGGTAACCCTAAATGGCGGCGAATACGATGGTGCAATTCTCGCCCCAGCCTCTCACACTGCTCTGTGGTTAATCCTTCCAGGTAGACGAACATTTCATCTATTGAGTAGGGCGCAATTGCAGGGCAGGCATCGCGTAGTAGTTGGGTCAGCCGTGCCGACATATCTCCGTAGAGTTCATAGTTAGACGACAGCAGGTGGATCTCGCCGCGCTGACGCATTTCTTCAAGCTTGAAGGCTGGCGCACCCATAGGGATACCCAGCGCTTTTAACTCGGCGGAGCGGGCGATGACACAGCCGTCGTTGTTCGACATTACCCCCACGGGCCTACCTTCCAGCTTGGGCTGAAAAACCCGCTCGCAGCTGACGTAGAAGTTGTTGGCATCGACTAGACCGATCATCGCAAGTACTCGTGCACGACGGCGCGCACTACCCCCCATAGCTGGCAGTCGCTGCCTTCAAGTGGCAGTGGCGGATAGTTAGGATGTGTTGAGCACAGGTGCGGCGTTCCCCGATAGAGCGCATAGCGTTTAATTAGCGCCTCGCCCTCTAGCATAGCGACCAGAATATGTCCCAGTTGCGGTTCAATACTGCGATCAACCACCAGCAAATCACCCTCAAAAATTCCCCAACCCTCCATGCTGTCGCCGGTGGCGGTGACATAAAACGTCTCAGTAGGGTTTTTAACCAGCCGTGTGTTGAGATCCAGCGTGCATGGCTCGTAATCCTGGGCTGGCGAAGGAAAGCCACTAAAACCAGCGCGGCCACAAGGCTGCGGCTGAGAGGTTAACGGCAAGGCAGGGGTAAAGTGAGAAGACTGGCCCGGCATCGTCGGCATCCTGGTGCTTAAAATATTGTATAAATATACAGTATTTTGCATGGCGAAGGAAAACGCAAATTGACGCCCCCTGAGATCGCTTCATTGTGTTCGCGATGACACTTTCTCTGTCATTACATGAATCACGCTCATGCAAGACCTGACGAGGATGCGATGAAAGTCGCGTCAGGCTGCGTTATGATAGCGCCCTCGCTTCTTCCATGATGACCCTTTCTCGTTACGAGGTTCCCGCCGATGTTCAGCCGCGATATGACAATTGCCGGATTTGATGATGTGCTGTTTGATGCCATGCAGAAAGAAGTGGAGCGCCAAGAGGCCCACATCGAACTGATCGCTTCCGAAAACTACGCCAGCCCCCGCGTACTCGAAGCTCAGGGCAGCCAGCTGACCAATAAATACGCTGAGGGCTACCCCGGTAAGCGCTACTACGGCGGCTGTGAGTTCGTCGATATCGCTGAAAACCTGGCCATTGATTACGCCAAAGAGCTGTTCGGCGCCACCTACGTGAACGTTCAGCCCCACTCAGGCTCGCAAGCCAACAGCGCGGTGTTCCAAGCGCTGGTTAAGCCAGGCGATACCATTTTAGGTATGAGCCTGGATGCGGGCGGCCACCTGACCCACGGTGCCAAGCCTAATTTTTCTGGCAAACACTACAACGCCATTCAGTACGGTCTGGATGAGCAGGGGTTAATTGATTACGATCAAGTGGCCCAGCTTGCTCGCGAGCACAAGCCCAAAATGATCATCGCCGGCTTCTCAGCCTATTCACAAATTGTTGATTGGGCCAAGTTCCGTGAAATCGCCGATGAAGTAGGCGCTTACTTACTCGTTGATATGGCCCACGTCTCTGGTCTGGTCGCGGCAGGCGTATACCCCAGCCCCTTGCCCCATGCCCATGTGGTCACCTCCACCACCCACAAAACCCTACGCGGCCCCCGCAGTGGCGTGATTCTCTCAGCGGAAAACGACGCTGATATCGAGAAGAAGCTACAGTCAGCGGTTTTCCCCGGCGGCCAGGGTGGCCCCTTGATGCACGTAATCGCCGCCAAAGCGATCTGCTTCAAAGAGGCTATGGAGCCCGAGTTCAAAACCTACCAGCAGCAGGTAGTTAAGAACGCTCAGGCAATGGCCAAGGTGTTTATCGATCGCGGTTACGACATCGTCTCTGGTGGTACCGAAGACCACCTCTTCCTGCTTTCGCTGATCAAGCAGGGCGTAACGGGCAAAGATGCCGATGCTGCTTTGGGGCGTGCTCATATCACCGTGAACAAGAACGCTGTTCCTAACGACCCGCAAAGCCCGTTTGTCACCTCTGGCCTGCGTATTGGCACCCCAGCGGTGACCACGCGCGGTTTCAGTGAACAAGAGTGTAGTACGTTGGCAGGTTGGATCTGTGACATTCTGGACGTACTGGCCAAGGGTGAAGACACCAGCGCCATCGAAACCCAGGTGTTGGATAAAGTGGCCGAGGTTTGTGCGCGGCTTCCGGTTTATAAATAAGCAGCTGTAACCATTCTCCTTGGCGAAGGATAGCCACAAAGAACGGGCGGCCCATTAGGGTCGCCCGTTCTTTGTTAGTGCTCTGTTCTTTGCTAAGAGTAAGGCCCCTAGTTCAGCTTTTCGAGAGCGGCCAAGCTCTGTTTTACCAGTGCCGATGCGTCTGCTTGTGAAGCAGATTCGCTATAGCAGCGCAGCTCCGGTGCATTGCCAGAGGGGCGAAGGTGCACGATATCGCCATTTTCAAGCGTGGCTCTCAAGCCATCAGTGCTATTGACTGCTGAAATGCCAGCTTGTAAACCTAATGTTTGCTGCATCAGTTCAGGTGAGGTTTGCCATTCGGTCAGCAACGCATGGCTTTTCTCCGTGGCGAAATCCTTGAGTCGGTCGCTTGCCGTATAGCGGGCAGGTAAGTCAGCGATTAGCTGCGAGAGGTTAATCCCGCGTTGGGCGGCCATCACCATCAAAGTAAGGGCGGGGAGCAGCGCATCGCGGGTGGGTAGGGCGGCTAATTGACGGCCATCACTCTCCAATCTGCTTCCCAATAGAAAACCACCGTTGGCTTCAAACCCAGCCACTCGCGTAAACCGCTTACTGAGCTTAGCCATACTGGCCAATACATACGGTGAACCAATGCGCGTGCGCTCAACTAGCTGGAAGGCACCGCAGGCTTCTATCGCTGTATTGCAGCTTACCGGCACAGCCAGCGCTTCGATTCCCAATGCACGGGCGCAGAGTAACCCGACAATATCACCACGCTGCCACGTACCCGTTTCATCTCCAAGCAACGGTCGATCTCCATCGCCATCGGTAGAAAACAGGGCTTGTAGTTGGTGTTGGTTTGCCCAGGCACGCCCTTGAGCCTGATCCTCGTCGCTAACGGCCTCGGTATCTACAGGCACAAAGGCTTCGCTGCGGCCTAGTACCACTACATCCGCACCTAACTCGCTCAAAATATGCGCATTCAAATCGCGCCCTGCGGCCGAGTGTTGGTACAAGCCTACCCGCCAACCTTTCAATGGCTCACCTGGAAACCAGGTGGTGAAGCGCTCTGAGTAGGCCTGATTAGCGGCTTCAGAAACCTCCCCGCGCACTGGCGCGGGGAGGGTAGGCATAGCCGCCTCAGCATTAAGAATAGCGGTTTCATCAGCTTTGGTAATCTCGCCATCAGGGCGGTAAAACTTGATGCCGTTACGGTTAAACGGTATATGGCTGCCGGTAATCATGATGCAAGGTATGCCATCCGCCATTGTCTTTAACGCCAGGGCAGGCGTAGGCAGTACGCCATAGTCATTGACCTTCACTCCTAGCGTATGGGCCGCACTGGTACAGGCGGCTGCCATCGCCGGGCTGCTGGGGCGGCGATCCATACCTAGCGCAATACGTTCTACTGGAAAAGAGTCCCGCATGGCGGTAATAAATGCCACGGTGAAAGCTGCACATACTTCATCGGTAAACTGTTCAACCAGCCCTCGTGCGCCGCTGGTACCAAAAGCAATGCCGCTGTCATGAATAATAGCAGTAGTGGAACGTACTGAACTCAATGTATTTCTCCTGAAAAAAGTGCTTGCGGTGAGTTTAACACCCTAGGCGGGAAGCGCTACGGGGCGCTTTGAGCGCTGAAGCGATCAGGGGTAATGGCTAGTAAGACAAAAAATGGCCCCCGCAAGCGGAGGCCATCTCAAAAGGTAGTACGTTTAATTAAGCTTCAGCTAGGCCTAAGTTCAGGCCTACTAAGATAGGATCGTGGTCTGAACTACGGAACGCATCATCGGCGTATAGGTTGTCATCCTGACGATCATTAGTGAAGTCGGTGTTGTAATCCAATGCCGATGCTTCATCCGCATTGATATGCCAAGTCGTGGTGCCCGTGACCTGTGTTGCGAGCGTTTCACTGGCTAACGCATGATCCAACGAACCCCAGAATCCATCAAAGACATAGCTGTAATCATCGTCCTGAAGGGTATAGCCCGCATCGGTCAGGGTCATGATGGGGTCTTCCATGGCATAAGAGTTCAAGTCACCAAGAATCAGCACGTCGCTGTCATTGCTACCGGTGGGGTTGGTGGATAGCCATTCAAGCAATTCCTCCGCGGCCTCGACCCGTGTGGGGTTGTTGTTGGCCTGTCCGTCGCCGATAGCGTCTTCACCATTGACGACACTGCCTTTGGATTTAAAGTGGTTAACCACCACCGAAAAGGTTTCACCATTACTATCTTCAAAGGTTTGCATCACCGGTGCACGGTTTGCAGTGGCGAAAGCTCCATCGGTTTTAGTGGCTGCAGCGCCAGTAGGTGTCACCGCCTGACTATTGTAGATGACCCCAACCGCAATGGCATCATCCCCAGGGCTAGTGGTGTTGCCATTCCCATCTTCGGGGACGCTGTAAGCCCAAGTGACATCCTGAATGTTTTTATCCTGCACATCTGCATTCAGCGCATCAACCAACGTTGCAATGGCGCTATCGTCACCATAACCGTTGTTCTCGATTTCCATGAGCCCCACCACATCAGCACCGCTGGTATTAATTGCCTCAACGATTTTGGCTTCCTGACGGGCAAACTCTTCAGCATTATTGGCGCCGCGTGGATCATGCAGAGTGCCATTTAAGGTCTCTGTTTTGTTGCCGTTTTCATCCAGTGTAGTGAAGTAGTTCAATACATTGAAAGAGGCCACTGTAATATCGGCATCACCCAGAGCATCTGTATCAGGTGTTGCCGGACGCTCAGCGCCGGTAAAGTCCAGGCCTTCGACGTTTTGGACTTTCCACTCTTCGAAGTTGTAATCAAGCACGCCTTCGAGAGTCTGAAGCTCATCTCCACCGCGCAGCGGGTTAGAACCAGAAAGCTCCTCACCGTTACGACCATAAATAATCGGATCAGCGTTTTGTGCCGAATTCGCATCATCGATTTTAATGGTGCGTGCCTCGGCGTCGTCAAGCCAAGCGCTATAGCCTGCCACATCAGGCTCGTTGACTTCCGTGAACTGCTCTAAGCGGCCCCCTGATGCAAGCGTAACTTCGCCGTAACGGCCCAGCTCGTAAAGCTCAGTGACCACCAACGGCTCACCGTCCAGCGCTTCAATGGCTACGCGCATACCTTCAAAGGCTTCCAGGCCTTGTTTGTCGGTAAACGGCATGATGATTCGCTGGCTTTCAGGCAAAGGCACATCGTTAGCCAGCACCTCAAGGCTGTTGCGTTCGGCAGTTAACTGCGTTTTCTCGAAATACTCTGAGACCTCGCCGCTAATGCGAATTTGATCACCGGCAGTGAGCTGCTCCAGCCAATCGCCACTACCGCTACCCGCGTACACAAAAATACCTTCTGACGTCTCGGCATTATTGTCGTTATCGCTATCTTCCTCTTGCAGGAAGAAGCCATCCAAACCAGGCGCTACCATAGTGACGATGGCTTCAAGCGTAACGTTTTCACCCTCTAAAGTGCTACTGCTCGAGTCACCCTGTACTGCAGAAATCAGCGTAATATCTACCTGGGGCTGATTAGCTAGCCCAGGTGACGCTACGGCGGGTACATCACTACCATCACCGCCCAGTGCATCAGAGCTAATCGCCCCCTCAGTATCAGTGGTGGTGAATTTGCCTAAATTCACATCCCAGGAAGCGGCGTCAAACCCGTCGGTATCTGGGTAGGCTTCCATTGCCACCTGGTTGCCATCAACACGTGGGTCACCTTGCCACAGCGTTACGGCATCGCCGCCACCGCCCAGGCCAGAAGCATTCTCGGCATAACCGATTTTCAAGGCATCGATATTATCCAGGTTGCTCCACGCTGAACGGAATTCCGCAACTGATTCGGCATCGCCATCGACCATAATAATCGCTGATTCACCAGGAGCCAGCGAGCTTAGCCCCTTAATTTCTATAGCATCTATGGGATCGGCACTGTCATCATCGTAGTAAAGCGGCATATTGCTGAAATCAAGCGCTTCAGACGAACGGTTGGTTACTTCAAACCAATCAGCGGTGACGTCAGAACCGCTTTGGCCCGACCATATCTCGGTGATGGCTAAACCAATATCGCGCTCGCCCGGCACATAAGGAGCTTCCATCGTGCCCACATGAAAGTCAGTGGTGGCATTGGTGGGTAATTCAGCGTACTCAAATGACCAATTTTCAGGGTTGCCAACGGCGCTTAATAGCTCCTCCGCCGTGCCGAAGCCATTACCGGTAAAGGCGGCGTTGCGTGCGCTGCCAACGGCAACCGCCGTGACACCCTCTTCAAGGCCAGGCGGCAGGGCAGAATTATTAGAGGAGTCAGCAGTTTCCTGCCACGCATCGCTGTTGGTTTGAGCCGCGTAGATAAATGTTGGGTCGCTAGCCTCGCCGACGAAAGCAAGTACTTGGTCACCGCTGACCGAAAGATTAAACCCGTTATTACCCACCTCGCTGCTGTTAGCAGTAGTGAATTGCGGAGAATCCGCAGTGTAAGTAACAACCGTGCCTGCAGGTACGCCGCCTTCAGGCGCAGTCCACTGAACGGCGCCTTCGCTGGCACGGAAGCCATCGCCTGCCCAGCCTGAGTCAGTAAAGGTAATTTCCGCACCTTCGCTGATACCCTTCAATGCTACGAACTGGAAGGATTTTTCGCTACCACTGACCGCAGTAATCGCAATGTCACCGGCCTGAGGTGCAAAATCAGGCAGGTTGAACTCAATGTCTGTGCTCACAAAGCGCTGCTGTTCGGCGGGCAGATCCTTAGACTCTTGACCATCCTCTAACCAATCCACCGTACCGCTATCAAACAGCACGCTCGCAGTAACGCCCGAATCGGTAATGGAAACATCGAAAAGTGATTCCGGCTTCGCCGTCAGTGCGTCCGGTAGGGTATTGAGATCCGGGCCGTCTATTTCACGAACGGCATAATCGCCATCCCATAGGTAAAGACCAAAACCTACGTCGTCGTCATCGTTAACCGGGCCCGCCAGGATCAGATAACCTTCATCGCCAGCAGATTCAATAGAGCGCACAGCGCGACCATCCAGGTCTAAACGCAGGGGATCGCCAAAGGAAGCTTCGTTAGCCTCTCCAGCGACTAGGTCAATCACATTTTCAACGGGCACTAATTGTGCGAAGTCATCATCCAACGGCGAGCGTAGGCCAAGATAAAGGGAATCACCGATAAACACAGCGCCTTCAATATTGACCCCTAACGAGAGGCTCAGCGCATTTTCACCAAGCCCATGGCCATTTTGGGCATCCCAGTCGTTAAGCTGGCTGGCTAAATCGGTAAACTGGCCCGTCACCTCGATGCTCAAACTCTCAGCGTTATCACCTGTCACTTCAGTGGCGAAAATCATTGAGCGCTGGCTGCTCTCGTGGGAGCCTAGCCAGTAGTGGGTACCCTGATAAGTCGCCACCGCTTCCAAGTCCACCTCTTGGGTGTCATTCAAACCCAGAGCAGTATTTAGGTTAATTTCCGCCAGAGGGGCGCCGTCAGTGTCGCGCTCATAGAGGCGTAACACTTGGTCTTCGTCATCCGCCACCAGCATGAAACCCTCACCCACGGCAATCGCTGCTGAAGCGTCAGAAGTGCCCGTGTGGTAGCGCTCTCCCAGATTGAAGTTTGGGTTGCTTGGCTCAGGCTGACTGGGGTCAGTTGGGTTGTTGGGCTCTTCAGGTTCTGTTGGCTCTTCAGGTTCTGTTGGCTCTTCAGGTTCTGTTGGCTCCTCAGGTTCTTCTGGCTCACTCTCAAGCTGCTCAATATAACGACTCAGTAGCGATGCAACATCATCCACGCTGGAGCCATCGCCGAGTAAAGGAGCTAATACACGTGCTGGTTGCTGTTCAATGCTTTCGCTGCTGTTCATAAATGCTGCGGCAAGCTCCTCACGAGACAGCCCGTCCGCCAGCAGCGCTGACCAGTACACTAAACCTTCTGGGTCAGGCTCGCGGTTCAAAACACTGTTGTAGAGTTGATTTAGCCAAGTGGTATCGTTCAAGTTGGAAACGGTGGCTTCGAACTCATTAGACGCTTGAAAACTATTGGAAATCTCTTCCAATGCTAAGCCGTTGCGGTACTCATTGACCCAGTACGCGAGGCCTGCAGGGTCGGCCGTACGTAATAGGTGAACACTATAGAGCGTAATAATAGGCTGGATTTGCAGCTGAAATTCATCGCTGGTCACCATTGAGTCAAGAGTGGTTGCAACATCGACAGTTCCGCTATCCAGGGCGGCAGTCCAATAATTAGCGCCAGCCTCATCCGGCTCACGCAATAAAATATCGCGATATAACGTAGAAACAAGCTCAAAGTTGGTCATTTAACCAGCCCTCACAGGATGAATGGAAAGGTTGAATTTATTACTAAGTCATAGCAATTAAATGACTTAAATGTTTTATTTTAATGATGCTTGGATTACGAAGTGATTTTTTGGCGACGCTAGAATACTTTTTCTTTAAAGCGTCACGTATTTGCAATGGTTGATTGCGTAATCTCACGTTTGCCTATTTTTCCACGGATTAAAAAAGGGAACCGCCATGAGTAATTTCCAGCTTCAACTCCTGCACGCAGCCGATATGGAAGGGGGCGGTGGAGATCTGCTTAACGCACCCAATTTCATTTCTATCGTGGATCACTTAGAAGATCAGTACGCCAACTCGCTGTTTGTCGGTTCGGGTGATTTAGTTCTGCCCGGGCCGTATTTGAACGCCGCCGCTGATTCAAGCTTACAAACGGCCTTCCAAGCCGTGGTTGAAGAGATTTATGGGCTAGAAGCGGGTTCCATGAGCGGAATCACGGCGGCCTCTGGGCGTGTTGAGACTCTGTTGATGGATCTGGTCGACGCTGCGGCCGTGACATTGGGCAATCACGAGTTTGACCTAGGCACTGATCTAATTGCTGCAATGATCGCGCCTGTGGTTAACGGCGCTACGGCTGCTGAAATTGAATGGCTGGGCTCGCAGTTCCCTTACCTCTCAGCCAACCTGGATTTCTCCGCTGATGCCGCCCTAAGCGAGCTGGCTACCAATGAGTTATTCAGCCAAGACGCTTTCCAAGCTACTTTGGAAGAGCTATTAGCTGGCGCTAATAAGCCTAAGCTAGCCCCGGCGGTGATTGCCGAGCGTGGTGGTGAAAAAATTGGCATTATTGGCGTAACTACCCAAATCCTTGAAAGCATCTCTTCGCCAGGTGATGTAGACGTGCTGACAGGGGGTAGTAACGACATGCAGGCCCTGGCCGACCTGATTCAGCCAGTCATTGATGACCTAGAATCGCAGGGCATCAATAAGATCATCCTCAGTTCGCACCTTCAGCAAATTCAGTTTGAAGAAGAGCTAGCGACACTGCTGGATGGGGTCGATATCGTCATTGCCGGTGGTTCCAATAGCCTGCTGGCGGATCAAGAAGATCAAGACCGCGGCTTGTTTCCAGGAGCGGGCGAACCCTATGACTCATACCCCATTGTTACCCAGGACGCCTCAGGTAATGATGTCGTGGTAGTGAATACTGATGGTGGCTGGCGCTACGTTGCCGAGCTGGTGGTGGAGTTTGACGAACAGGGGCGGGTTGTTGCCGATTCAATCGATGAGAACACCTCAGGCGTTTATGCCACCACTGACGAACAGGTAGAAGCGCTGTGGGGCGACCTGGAAAGCGCCTTTGCTGAAGGCACCAAAGGGGATGTGGCCAACGACCTAGTCGGCGCCGTAGGGGAATTCGTTGCTGAACAAGACGGCAACATCCTTGGTTTAACCGATGTTTATCTGGTGGGGGAGCGGGGCGCAGTGCGTACCGAAGAGACCAACCTGGGTAACCTGACTGCCGACGCCAACCTCTGGTACGCCAAACAGCTGGATGCTGAGGTACTGGTATCGTTTAAGAACGGCGGTGGTATTCGTGAGCCGATTGGTGATGTCGTGGTGGAAGGAAGCGATAGCGAGCCCAGCTATCAGGTGCCGGGCGCCAACCCCGCTATCGGCAAGCCGGAAGGGGGTGTATCCCAGCTGGATGCAGCGTCATCGCTACGCTTCAATAACGACCTGACCATCATTACCGTCACGCGTAGCACGCTATTGGATATCCTGGAGCATGCGGTAGCAGCGTCAGCGCCGGGTGTCACTGCTGGTCAGTTTGCCCAGGTGGGCGGTATCCAATACAGCTTTGATGTAAGTCAACCCGCTGGCGAGCGCATCCAAAATGCGGTAATCGTTAATGAGGATGGCAGTGCAAACGATGTACTGGTCGCCAATGGCCGCTTGGTAGGTGATGCTGAAGAGAGCATCAAAGTCGTTACCTTAGGCTTTTTAGCCGACGGCGGCGACGGTTATCCGTTAGATGAAGGCAGCTATCAAGACCGCGTGGATCTTATGGACGCGTTTGTAGATGATGGCCAGTTTACCTTCGCCGATAAGGGCACTGAGCAGGATGCCTTTGCTGAATACATGGCCAGCATGTTCAGCGAAACGCCATTTAGCGAAGAAGAAACCCCTGCCAGCGAAGACCTGCGCATCCAAAACCTTGATGAGCGTAGCGATGCAGTCTTCAGCGCGCCTGTTGACCCACTATTGCGCCTTTACGATGCTGCCTTTGATCGCGATGCGGATGGTAAAGGGTTGGGGTACTGGTTGGAAATTAAGGAGACTACTGGTTTAGGTGATATTGCCAACAGCTTTATTGCGTCAGCTGAGTTCAATAGTCAAAACGGGAATCTAGAAGACGACGCCTTTATTGAACTGATGTATTCAAACGTACTCGAGAGAACGTCTGATTCGGCAGGTAAAGAGTTCTGGTTGGATCAGTTGGATAATGGTGCTGAGCGAGGCGCCGTTATGGTTGGTTTTACCGAGTCAGATGAGAGCATGATGCTGTTTGGTTAACGGTTTATTTGCAGACCTTGGGTTGGGTATAGATAAGCTCGACCCCCTTCCTGACAGTTTTTACTCTCATAACGCCCCTACCCTAGGCAGGGGCGTTTCTGTTATGCTGCCGCGATAATCTTCGCGTGACTTCTTTTGATTCAACGGTGATCCCTCCATGGCAAAGCAACAGGAAGCAACGGATCTACAGCGTGCATTAAGCGCCTGTAAGGGTTCGTTTGTATCGGTGGGCTTTTTTAGCATGTTCGTCAATTTGCTGATGCTAGTTCCCCCCATGTACATGCTCCAAGTGTATGACCGCGTGCTCACCACGCAAAGTCTCGATACGCTGATCATGTTGACGCTCGTCGTCGTATTTCTATTTATGGTGATGGGCGGGCTGGAACTGGTACGTTCAAGGATGTTGGTGAGGATAGGGAACCGTTTAGATACCACTATCAATCAGCGCCTCTACAGCGCCATGTTTCGACGTAGCATAATGTCCCCTGGCAGCCAAAGTGCCCAGCCGCTTAATGACCTGACCAGCTTGCGACAATTTCTTACCGGAAATGGCCTGTTTGCTTTTTTTGATGCCCCTTGGGTGCCGGTTTACCTAGGTATTCTGTTTATTTTCCACCCCTGGCTCGGGGTGTTTGCTACCTGTGCGGGTATTATTTTATTTGCGCTAGCGGTGGCTAATGAGAAGTCTACAAAAACCTTGCTTGCTGAAGCTAATAGTGAACAGATTCAAGCGCAAAACCTAGCCAACTCTAACTTACGTAACGCTGAAGTGCTTCATGCAATGGGCATGCTGCCTGGCATTATGGGGCGCTGGTCAAAGCGCCATCATGAGTTTCTTGCTAAGCAGTCGCAGGCAAGTGACCGAGCCGGCGCGTTAACGAATACATCTAAAGTGATGCGCTTACTGTTCCAGTCATTGATTCTTGGCCTGGGTGCGCTCTTAGTGCTCAGAGGCGAAATGACCCCCGGCATGATGATTGCTGGTTCTATCCTTATGGGACGTGCGCTGGCCCCTATCGATCAAATGATAGGTGGCTGGAAAGGCTTTGTATCGGCGCGTGGTGCCTATGGCCGGTTAAACGAGCTTCTAGTACAGATTCCAGGCGAACAGCCCCACATGTCGCTGCCTGCTCCACAAGGTGTTGTTGATATAGAAAACGTAGCTGCTGCTCCTCCAGGTACGCGTATGGCCACCATCCGAGGCATCAATTTTAGTGTCGCTAAAGGTGAGCATGTTGGCATCATCGGCCCTAGTGCGGCAGGCAAATCAACGCTTGCCCGCGTGTTGCTGGGGATATGGCCAACACAGGTGGGCGACGTAAGGCTTGATGGCGGAGCAATTAATCAATACAACCGTGACGAGCTAGGCCCCTATATCGGCTATTTACCCCAAGATATCGAACTCTTTGATGGCACCATCAGCGAGAACATTGCCCGGTTTGGCAATGTTGATCCAGAGAAAGTCGTTGCAGCCGCCAAAAAAGCAGGCGTTCATGAAATGGTGTTGGAACTGTCTGATGGGTACGACACGATTATTGCCTCAAATAGCGGTGCACTCTCTGGTGGTCAGCGCCAGCGCTTAGGGTTAGCACGCGCCTTATATGGTAACCCAGTGTTGGTAGTGCTAGACGAGCCAAATGCCAATCTCGATGACGCTGGTGAACGAGCGCTGAGCCAAGCCATTGCTCAATTAAAAGCAGAAGGTACAACGCTATTTGTAATAAGTCATCGAACTAGCGTACTAAAAACAATGGACAAGCTTTTGGTCATGAAAGAAGGCCAAGTCAGTATGTTTGGCCCCCGAGACCAAGTACTTGCCCAGTTTGCCAAAAAGCCACGCCCTCAAGTAGGCCAACAGGGTTCAGCTCGCCTCTCCGCCATTTCAGGTGGTCGTGGTAGTGAGGAGTCGTAATATGAGCAGTCACAAAGATCAGCTCCCAGCCAAAAGCGAAATTGATGTAACGCCACAAGGCCCAGCTACCATTGAAGGTGAGGCTCAAGAGAAGTTACCAACCAGTGATAAAGGCTATCGTAAGCTCGGTTACGCTATTCTAGGTATAGCGCTTGGCGGGTTCGTATTGTGGTCTGTGACAGCTTCATTGGCGGTAGCTGTGGTAGCCCCAGGTAATGTATCTATGGAGTCGTTTAAGCGCACGGTGCAGCACCTTGAAGGTGGCATTGTGCGAGAGCTTTTGGTGGAAGATGGTGACAAAGTAAAGGCCGGGCAGCCTCTAGTTATATTGAGCGATACTCAGGTGCGCTCGCAACTTGAAATTGCTCAATCTCAATACTATATAAACCGAGCGATGGAAGTGCGCTTACTAGCAGAACAGCAAGGCGCCGAAACGCTTGAGATGCCCGAAGAGCTGATGTCGGTGGATAACGATAGGATCCAACAGGTAACAGCTGTTCAGCAAAGTTTGTTTCATGCGCGCCGTCAATCGCTGCTCAGTACACTAGACTCAATGGATCAGCAGATCATTCAAATGCAAGAGCAGATTGATGGTCTAGAAGCGCGTGAACGAGTTAATAACCAGCGCATTAACTCATTGCGTTCAGAAGCGGAAGACTTCCGTTCGTTGTATCGCGAAGGCCTCGGCGACAACCAGCGCCTGCGCGAACTCGAGCGTCAAGTGTTGCAATACGAAGGCGACAATGCTGAGTTCCAATCTAATATTGCTCAGCTTCGTTCGCAAATCAGCGAAATTCGTATGCAAAAAGAGATCACTCAACAGGAGTTTCAGGCCGAAGTAGGTGAACAGCTGCGCAATGCTCAAGCGCAAATAGCGGAAGCGGAGGAGCGCATTACCTCGTTGACCGACCAAGTCAATCGAACCGTTGTGAGCGCCCCAGTTTCGGGTACCGTGGTGGGCCGCCAAGTTCATACAGTCGGTGCTGTTATTCGACCTGGGGATCCCATCATGGAAGTGGTTCCGTCAGATGACGGCTTTGTGGTGGAAGCTCGTGTTCCAACGCGTGATATCGATAACCTCTTTATAGGCCAGCTTGCTGAAATTCGTTTTTCTGCTTTCAACCAGCGGCTAACAAATATAATTGATGGTGAGATTATTCACATCAGCGCCGATAGTTTCGAAGATGAGGCGACCGGTCAGAATTACTATAAAACGCGCATTCGGGTAACTGACGAAGGAAAAGAGGACATGACGGAGCAAATGCACCTGCTTTCAGGTATGCCTGCTGAAGTCATGATCCGTACTGGTGAGCGTACTTTTGCTAGTTACATCGCCAAACCAGTTACTGACATGCTATCGCGCGCTATCCGGGAGGATTAATGACACGGACGACACCTTTTAACCTGAGTGCGCTTGTACTTGCAGTTGCGCTGCTTAGTCAGCCGGCATTGGCACAAAGCGATGTTACCGCAGATGATCAAGCGCTTACTGAACTAGAAGCGTTGGCTAATTCGGAGTCACAACCCCAAACGCTGCCATCACTGCCTGAGCTATTTGCCCGGGCACTGCGTCACGACTCAGACCTTACTCGTCAGCGATACGAGCTAGATGCTACTCAAGAAGAAGTACCTATGGCCCGCTCACAGCTGCTGCCCCAAATCAGCGCAACTGGAGGGTATTTATGGCAAGATTCTACAAATATCCAAACCGTTGGTGATGAAGATTTGGGTCAACCCGCAACAAGGCCCGGTGAAATTGATGAAACTTACTATCAAGTTCAGCTACAGCAACCACTTTTCAGCCTAGAGCGCTGGAGGAAAATGGATGTTGCCAGTGCTCAGGTAAGTGCTGCTGAACTACAGCTTGCCGTTGTAGAACAAGAGCTGGCGATACAGGTAAGCGAAGCTTATGTAAAAGCCTATTTAGCTGCACAGCGTTCTGGGCTGCTGGAAGCCCAGCAAAAGTCACTTGATCTGCAAGTCCGCCAAGCAAGTCGTGCGTTTGATTTAGGGGTGGGGAATCGAGTAGACCTATTGGAAGCCCAATCCAGGTATGATCAGGCGGTATCCGATGCTGTTGAGGCAGAAAACGAGCTAGATAATGCTTTAAGCGAATTAGAGCGCCTCACTGGCGTGATGCCCGAATTTCAAAGCTCTGCGCCTGGCGAACTTACGACGGTTACCCTCAATAATGATATTGGTGATCCCGAAGCGTGGATCGCCCGCACTAATCAAAACTTGAATGTCCTATATGCTAGCGAAGAGCAACAGGTCGTCCAGGCTGATAGTAGCGTCAGGCGCTCTGGTTACTACCCCGAGCTAAACCTAAATCTTAGTTATTCAGATCGGGTCAGTGACGATGAACTGAGAGAAAGCGAAGACTACCGGGCGAGCGTGGAATTAAGCGTACCTATATATCGTGGTGGCTACACTAATGCCAGCGTTCGGCAAGGTGAAAAACGTATAGAGGCAGGGTTGGCTGCTCTCGATAATGAACGCAACCTTGCGATCCAAGAGGTGCGGCAGCGTATCAGAGCACTTAACGGTGGCGAACGTCGCTTGGAGGCGTTGAATCAAGCTATTTCATCGAGTCAACTGTTTTTAGATGCCGCCGAACGAGGTGAACAATTAGGACTACGCGATCTTGTCGATGTGCTTGATGCTCGTGCGAGTCTTTATGATCAGCGTATTCAGTACGTTGATACCGTGGGCAATTATGCCTTGGACACGCTGGCGCTGCATGCTGCAGTCGGGAGCTTGGAAAGCGATGACTTGGCTCGCATTATGGAGCTACTGGCCTCAATGTCCACATCAGCGCAGGTAGCTCGGTAGCCATCATACTATGGCCGTTATAAAAACAAGCCAAGGTAGTGAGTGGTTGCGTCGCGCGATGCGTTGCTTTGATGCGGGTATAGCCACGTTAGTAGCATTGGCTACTCTTTGGCTGATGCCCGATATCGACCACGATGGCAATGACTACCTTTTCTTGATACTTATTGGCAGTCTATTGCTACCCGCTGTAGGTGAGCTATTCGGGCTCTACCAGCCTTGGCGTGGGCGCAGCCTTTACACCATGCTCGGTATTTATCTTGTGACCTGGGTAGCGACTATTGCCCTGCTCAGCCTATTGCTTGTTGCCATTAAAGGCACACAGAGTTTCTCTCGTTTGTGGATGGGTGTTTCTGCATTATCGGTGCTAGCAGTGGGCAGTGTAATGCGTACGTTGCTGTACGGATACTTGAGGCGCCTGCGCGCACAAGGGCATAACTTAAAGCGAGTGCTGTTAATTGGTAAAAAGGATAATATCGCCCTATTAGAAAAAAAAGTCATTGAAACACCCCATGCGGGGTATGTAGTGGTAGGTCATTATATTGATGAAGACGACACGACTTTTTTTCACAAAATGGCTGCTTTCGCCCAAGAGAACATTTTTCAGCGCAATTTTGACGAAATATGGATAGGTTACCCCCTGGTTCAAGGTAATCGCGTGCGCCACTTAATGCGCCTGCTTGCCGGTATTCCCTCTAGTATTCGCTTTTTCCCCGACTTACCTGATATACGCTTGTTGAACCACCGTATTACGCAGGTGGCGGGCCTCTACTCATTAGAACTTAATTACACCCCGCTTAGTGGCTCCATGCGTTTTATTAAAGCACTGGAAGACCGCGTGCTAGGTCTAGTGCTCTTTGTGCTTTTTAGCCCGATAATGTTAGCAGTTGCAGCGGCAATTCGTTGGCAAATGGGTGGGCCGGTATTATTCAAGCAAGAGCGGCATGGCCTAGACGGAAAGCGCTTCAAAATTTATAAATTTAGAACCATGCGTCTGCACAAAAGCGATACAACGCAGCAGGCTGCCTACGATGATGACCGTGTAACGCCATTGGGACGCTTTTTACGACGTACCAGCTTAGATGAGTTTCCCCAGCTTTATAACGTACTACAAGGCCGAATGTCGCTTGTTGGCCCAAGGCCCCACGCCATGGATCACAACGACCACTATAAAGACCACATTGATATCTACATGCAGCGTCATCGCGTCAAGCCGGGTATGACAGGTTGGGCCCAGGTAAACGGCCTGCGGGGCATCACGGACGACGTCAAGTTGATGGAAAAGAGGGTAGAATACGATATTTATTATATAGAACGGTGGTCGTTGGGGTTTGATCTCAAAATACTCGCCATGACCATCACGCATGGATTTGTGAATCGACAGCCTTAGAGTAAGCGACCAATGAAGACGACAGGGACGTGGCGCTGGTGGTACGAAAAGCACGGGGCGATCACGGCAGTTGGTGCTGGCATTCTATCAGCACTTTTAGCTGTTTATTTTTACCGTGGCATGCTGGACCCTCGCGATGCTGATTGGCTTTTACACGAAGGTGATTCTTTTCAACATTACATTGGTTGGCAGTTTTTCCGTCAGGAGCCGTGGGGTTGGCCCCTAGGGGCCGTGAAAACGCTAGCCACTGAACTATCCACAAGTATTGTCTATACTGACTCAATACCGCTTTACGCTATTCCTCTAAAATTGTTCCACCACTGGCTGCCCGACACTTTTCAATATTTAGGGCTAGCCATTGTCATTAACTATTGTTTGAACGGTTTAGTAGCTTGTCGGTTACTACTGAGCGTCGGTGTTCCCGCCTATGCAGCGCTAGCTGGCGCATTGCTCATCAGCAGCTTGCCCATCGTTATTTTGCGCGGTATCGGTATTCAAGGCCACGAAGCCTTAACTGCGCATTGGATAATTCTAATCGCCATTGAGCTTACGCTGACAACCGAAAAACAACGCCTCAAGGGGGCCGCTTGTTGGCTGTTACTGCTCACAGTGGCTGTTTTGATGCATTTCTATCTTTTTTTTATGGCAGGCGTGTTTTGGGCGGTTTGGTGGTTATCGATTAGCTATAGGGTGGTGAAAGGGGCGATTGACGCAAAAAGCAAGCCAGTACGACAGCATATAATGAGTGTGCTCTACAGCTATCAAGCGTGGTGGCTGATGGGGGTGGCGACACCCTGCATTATCCTCGTTGTGATGTGGGGGGCAGGCTACTTTCATTTAGATAGCCAAAGCGCCGCGTCGGGTGGCTACGGCTTTTATTCCGCTGAACTACTGACGTTTTTCAATCCGCGTTCATCGGCATGGTTTTTTAACGACAATTTTACGTCACTATCAGTGCTTTTTCCCGGCTGGCCGCCCGCTAAAGAAGGTCAATACGAAGGTATGGCCTATGTTGGCGCAGGTGTTTTGCTGCTGTGGTTAGCGCTGATAGTCAGCACCTGGTTTAATCGCGAGGTAAATCTAGCAAGCGTTAATGCAGTAAATAATGATGGCTACCATCAAGAAGCGTTAGTTGATCACCGCTGGCTACCAGCTTGGATAGCCTCCGTTGGCCTGTTTGGATTCGCTATGGCTGGAGAAGTATCGATAGGCCAAGGCAGTATTCCGCTCTACTACGACATGTTGTTTGAGCCGTTCAAAGATTATCTACGGTCAAGCGGTAGAATGGTATGGCCGCTACTTTACTTACTATTGGTTATTACGTTTATCCAGCTTGCCCAAAATATGAGAGCATGCTGGCTGTTACCGTTGCTGGTTCTAGCCATGGTGGTGCAAAGAGAAGATTTGCGCGAGCTTTACAGTTTCATGCGCAACAAGGTTAAAAATCAAGTCGAAGCCAGTCGTGTTGACCCCCGTGCTTACGACGTATTGAAGGATGACGAGTTAAGTCAGGTATGGGCATCACACGACAGCTTGATCGCCTTTCCAGCACATGACCTTGATGCCATTAAACCCTACTTGTGGTTGGCAGCAGAACACCATCTCTCGATCAACGTTGCCTACCTTGCCAGGGCAAATCAACAAATCATCGACGCAGCAACACAAACTTATCGCCGCCATTTGGCACAAGGTGAATTGCCCGAAGGGCATGTGTATTTGATAACCGACCACGAGCTCTCGCAACAAGCGTGTCGATTAGCCAGCTGGGCCTGTGTGACGCATGAAAACGTCACCATTCTATGGCAACCCGTTGCGGTTTCGTCAGGCCGTTACTCACCGTTGTCATCACAAGCCACCCAATAAAGGTTCGCATGGACGTTAATACTCCCCCTCTCATTACGCTTGTCGTTCCAGTGTTTAACGAGGTCGATACTGTAACGACCTTTGTTCAACGAGTGCACAGCGTGCTGGCCGACGCTCCGTGGCAGTGGCGTATTTTGATGGTTGATGACGGTTCAACAGATGGAACCCAGCGCGAGATAAAACGGCTATCTGAATGCTACGAAAGCGTTGGGTTTATTGCGCTAAGCCGCAATTTCGGTAAAGAAGCAGCGCTCTCGGCTGGCTTGCTCAACGCACATGGCGATGCGGCGGTGCCCATTGATGTGGATCTCCAGGACCCGCCCGAACTCATTCTGGAATTTGTCACGATTTGGCAGCAGCAGCGTGTCGATATGGTTTACGGTATTCGCAGCGAGCGCCCTGATGATACGGCCGCTAAGCGCCATTCGGCCAGTGGCTTCTATCGGCTTTTTAACCGTATTACTGAAACGCCAATCCCTGAAAACGCTGGTGATTTTCGTTTGATTGATCGTCGCATGATCGAAGCCCTGCGCTCAATGCCGGAGCGTAACCGCTTCATGAAAGGGCTCTATGCCTGGGTCGGTTATCGAAGTATTGGCGTTCCCTATCGGCGTCCCGCACGGCTGAAGGGAGAATCTAAATTTAATTATTGGAGATTATGGAACTTTGCCTTAGATGGCATGTTTAGTTTTAGTACGCTGCCGCTGCGCATATGGTCGTATATTGGCGGGCTCATCGCCTGCTTGGCGTTTATCTATATTATCATCATCATTAGCCAAGTGTTGTTTCTCGGGCGCGATGCGCCAGGCTATGCATCATTGATGACAGCTGTTTTATTTTTTGGCGGTATGCAGCTGCTCTCTATCGGTATTTTAGGTGAATACATCGGCCGTCTTTTTATTGAAAGTAAACAGCGGCCCTTATACATCGTGGCGGACACCAGTGACGAATACACCTCCACTCGCTGAACTATGGCAGATGCTGCGCTTCGGCCTTATTGGGCTAGCGGCATCAATGACCCATATCCTGGCGGCAGCGTTGATGATAATGGTATTCCCAGCGCTCCATGAGTTTATCGTCAATGCGCTGGCCTATAGCGTCGCCTTTGGCATCTCATTAGCAGGCCATCAGCGGGTTACTTTTCGTCGCAGTGCAAGTCTATGGCGCTTTACCGTCATGTCTCTCGCTGGATTTAGTATTAACAACCTAGTGCTAGCGGGTGCCTTAGGGGTGGGGGTAACCGGGCTTTGGGCCATCGCCACGGCGGTGGTAGTCGCCGCTGTGGCAAGTTACGTGCTAGCACGGTGTTGGGTATTCACCCAGTAATACCAGCCCCTTTTTGATGTTTGTAAAATACGTTTTCGAGGAAAATATGGTTATACCGGTGATTTTATCTGGCGGCTCTGGTTCGCGCCTTTGGCCTGTATCGCGTGAGCATTATCCAAAGCAGTTTCTGAATTTGCATAAAGACAACGTCAGTTTGCTTCAGGAGGCGGCGCTACGTCTAAAAGGTGTCACCAACGCAGGTGACCCCATCATCGTATGTAACGAGGAGCACCGTTTTTTAGTTGCTGAGCAAATGCATCAACTCGGCTTTAAGAAGAGCCAAATCATTCTGGAGCCCTGCGGTAGAAACACAGCTCCCGCATTAGCGCTTGCCGCATTAGCAGTAGCCAAAACCGACCCGGAAGCCGAGTTACTGATAATGCCTGCTGACCATGTCATTAAAGACGTAAAGGCATTTGCTGACGCCGTAGAAAAAGGCCGCTTACTGAGTCAGCAAGATAAGTTGGTAACCTTCGGTATTGCGCCAACCTCGCCGCACACAGGCTATGGCTATATAAAACGTGGGCAGGCGCTGGAGGGAGGTTTTAGCGTTGAGGCCTTTGTCGAAAAACCTGATCTAGGGGTAGCAGAAAGCTACTTAGCCAGTGGCGACTATCTATGGAACAGTGGCATCTTCTTGTTCAAGGCTAGCAATTATTTAGCTGCTCTCAAAGCTTATGCCCCCGACATTTTGACCAACTGCCAGGCCGCTTATGAGCAGCGCTCAGAAGACATGGACTTTCTGCGTGTTGCCGAAGAAGCCTTTGCACAGTGTCGCAGCGAATCCATTGACTATGCTGTAATGGAGCATACTAATCAGGCGGCCGTTGTGCCCATGTCTCCAGGGTGGAGTGACATAGGCGCCTGGGACGCGCTCCACGAGCTGCGCTCCAGCGAGGATAAAGAGAACGGCAATGCAATACATGGTGATGTAATGCTCCATGAAACCAACGACAGCTTGGTATATAGCGAATCTCGCTTAGTGGCGGCAGTGGGGGTTAATAACCTGATTATTGTCGAAACAGACGACGCAGTGCTGGTAGCCGATCGTCGTCAGGCGCAAAATACCAAATTAATTGTTAATGCCCTTAAGGCAGCGGGACGAAAAGAGTGTCAGTCGCATCAGCAGGTTTATCGCCCCTGGGGGCATTACCGCACCATGGTGTTAACGGATAGCTTTCAGGTCAAAGAAATTGTCGTTAAACCAGGTGGTCAACTTTCGTTGCAAATGCACCATCACCGTGCCGAGCATTGGGTTGTGGTTCAAGGCACTGCCCAGGTAACCCAAGGCGAAGGTCATGGGGACGTCTCTAATTTACATAGTTTCCTGCTTTCCGAAGATGAATCCACCTATATACCATTGGGAACTGTACATCGCCTGGAAAACCCTGGCGTGATTCCTCTCAAACTTATTGAAGTGCAAACGGGATCCTACCTTGGGGAAGACGACATTGTGCGTTACAACGACAAGTATGGGCGAGAGTAGAAGGCGGGCGAAAGCATGTTCTTTACACAATCCGTCGGTGTGTTTGCCAGAACTATCGCAGTTGGAAATGACTTCTCCTGCAGTATTCGATAACGAGCGCTAGGGCAGGTTGAAGCGAAGGTCTTTCGCCCAAGGACGGTGAAAATAGCGCTCAAGAACGCGTTAACAACGCCCTCAAGGATCTCTGTCCTCAACACAGCGATGTGCAAATCACCAACGGCACTAGCTCTGGTTGTTTGCCGTATTCACTGGAGCTAGTGCCATGCTTACTTTAAGCTATGGCGCTTTATTCCGTTCGACATGGAAAGCTGTCCATCATGCAAGTAGCCCCTACACGTTTTCGGCACCTTCGCGTCGCCATTGTACATGACTGGTTGGTGGTTAATGGT
Organism: Halomonas sp. IOP_14; assembly: GCF_021021315.1. NCBI lineage: Bacteria > Pseudomonadati > Pseudomonadota > Gammaproteobacteria > Oceanospirillales > Halomonadaceae > Halomonas > Halomonas sp. IOP_14. The sequence goes on from NZ_JAINWD010000010.1 coordinate 128,412, forward strand.
GGGGCTGAAAAAGTGCTCAAAGGGTTGGCAGAAGTCTTCCCACAAGCTGAAATATTCACCTTAGTGCATACGCTTGAGCGCGCTAGCATCCCATGGTTAACCCAGCACCGTATTCATACTAGCGGTCTTCAACGTCTACCCTTCATTAGTCGTTTTTACCGCCATTGTTTACCACTGATGCCCTATGCCATTGAGCAGTTCGACCTGCGCGGCTTTGATCTGGTCATCTCCTCTAGCCACGCAGTGGCAAAAGGCGTGATCACACATCCTGGTCAAACCCATATCTGCTATTGCCATACGCCGATGCGTTACGCCTGGGATATGAAAGAGGCTTACCTGGAAAATAGCCACTTTCGGTTGCCAGGCATGACTGCGTATGTGCGTAAAACGCTTAAGCGCCTGCGCCAATGGGATTACTTTACGTCCACCCAGGTGGATTTCTTTCTAGCTAACTCCCACAACGTCGCACAGCGTATTGCCAAGTATTACCGCCGCGACGCAGATGTGCTCTACCCACCGGTAGACACCGACAGCTTTACATTACATATCGGCCAGAGGGAGCCCTACTACCTGGCGGCATCACGGCTTGTGCCTTATAAACGCATGGATTTGATCATACAAGCCTTTGCCCAGGATCCATTAAAACGCCAACTGAAAGTGGTTGGTGACGGACCTGAGTTTCAGCGCTTAAAACGGCTGGCAGAAGGAAGCCCGCACATTGAGCTTATAGGCTACCTGCAAGGGGAAAAGCTGCATCAGCTTATGCAACGCGCCCAGGCCTTTGTATTCGCTGCTGATGAGGACTTTGGTATTGTGCCACTGGAAGCTCAAGCCTGCGGTACGCCGGTCATTGCTTATGGGCATGGAGGCGCTCTTGAAACTGTCAAAGGTTTGGAGCATCACCAGCAAGCCACCGGTGTTTACTTTACTGAGCAAACTGTAGCGAGCCTAAGCGCGGCTATCGAGGCATTTGAGGCGCACGAATTCTCGCCGCAGGCTTGCCGCCTCCAAGCTGAGGCATTCAGCAATGCCGTGTTTACCCAGCGTCTGGAAACACTCGTGAGTGAAAAGCTCAACTAAACGTCCAAGAAGTACCGCTGAAACGTACCTTATTACCAAGGAGTGACGTGTGATTCAGATTGCCGTCAAACGAGTGCTGCGCCCCGTAGTGAAAAAACTGATCAGCTATCCACTAATTAGGCGCTTGGGGCAGCGCATACTTCAGCCCTTTCCAAAGCTAAAAGGCTGGGTGATTCGTCTAGTCCAGGCAGGTACATTCGGAGGTGGAGTAACGCCAAATCGCACCGAAGGCTATGGAGAACGTCAACAGCGTTTAATGAACGGGTTGGAACAGCGTAGGAAGCCGCATCTGCATGAATAACGATACCCTTTATATAGTTGATGCCCGTAAGAAATCACAGTTCAACCAGCTAGAGGATTGGCTGGTGGCATTGTCAGAGGTTTTCACGCCAGATAATCCTGCTGGCAGCGCTCACGTTTTGCTGCTTGGTTTTGATGAAGTTAGTCTGGTTGCCTGCCACCGCCATCTGTTTCGCCTTGGCGTGGCTCCTAGAAGGTGTCACACGCTGTTGCCCGACCAGGAAGAAACGCTGGCATCGGTGAGTGCCGCTTTGCCTGATATCGTTGTACAGCATATGATTAATGCGTTGATGCCCTCAGCGATAATAGATATTGCCACGGGTGAAAGGCGACTGACGCTCGAACTGACGTCTACGCCTTCAAGTATTGATGCTGACAGACCGACGCTGGCCTTTATTTCGCCACTGCCGCCTCAAACAACGGGCATCGCCAACTACAGTGCAGAATTACTACCTTATCTAGCCACGCATTTTACTATTACGCTGGTAGTTGATCAGCCCGAAGTAGATCGCGAGCTAAGCAGTGTTTTTGAATGTATCAATGCTGACACTTTTCTGCAGCGAGCTGAATCCTTCGATTACACCCTTTATCAGGTGGGGAATTCACTTTACCATGCCTACCAATTCGGTTTGCTACAGCGGCATCCGGGGATTGTGGTCTTGCACGATTACTTCCTGTTTGATGCTGTTTGGTGGCTTAACGAAAGCGGTTTGAAGCCTGACGCGCTAGTACAGCAGCTTTATATTGATCACGGCTACCCGGCACTGCTGGCACATGCCGAGGCGGCACAAAATGCGCGTGGAGCGGAGCAATACCCAGTGAATGGTATGGTAACTCGCCCAGCAGGTGGTTTGATTTACCACTCCGCCTTTGCCCGCTCATTGGCCGAACGGTGGCAGCAAGGGCAAGCCGGTCCAACGTATTTAATTCCGCATTTACGCCAACTCCCAGCCCCCTTTGACAAGCAGGCTGCTCGCAAGGTGCTGGGAATCGCCAGCAATGAGCGAGTCATTGCCAGTTTCGGCGGCATTAACCCCAAAAAACTGTCCCATCTTTTACTGGACGCCTTTTTAGGTGATCTCGAAGAGAGCGAGCCGCCGTTAGTCAATGCCACGAGCCAGCCGGTGCGACTGGTCTTGGTAGGTGCGCAGCACAGCGGTGAGTACGGCCATACGCTAGCGCGTCGGATTAAGCGCCATCCCTTTGGTTGCCAAGTGACTGTCACTGGCTATGCTTCTCGCCAGGAATACCAGCGTTGGCTGCAAGCCGCCGATATCGCCGTACAGCTACGCACCCAGTCTCGTGGTGAGACATCAGGCGCTATTATTGATGCGATGGCCCATGGACTAGCAGTGATTGCCAACGCCCATGGCAGCAGTGCGGAACTGCCTTCGCAAAGTCATTGGCAGTTGGCCGATGACCCCGAGCAGCAACTGTTAGCACCGCTGCGTCAAGCTCTTTGTCAGCTAATTGCTGATGATGACGAGCGTGAACGGCTGGGACAGGCAGGGCGGGCTTACGTGACCACCATGCTGGCACCAGAGCGGGTGGCCGAGCAGTATCGGCTTGCGATTTTGGAGGCACCACTGATCGCGCCCCGTTACCAGTACGAACGATTTCTTGACCAACTGGCAGCGCACGAGCCGCTAAGTGACAAGTTGCAAGAGGCTGAGTCTGCCAAGCGACTAACAAAAGTGCTAAGCGAGGTGGATACCACACCCGATGAAAACGCACCGCGGCTACTGTTTGATGTTAGCACTATTGCCTGGGAAGACCTTAAAACCGGGATTGAGCGCGTTACCCGCCGAGTAGCCGACTATCTTCTTCGTTACCCACCTGCCGGTTGGCGGATAGAGCTGATTCGCTGGGGGGGGGATGATTTCTATCTTGCCCGCGGTTTTGCCAGCCAACACTTAGGACTAGCGCCACCGGGCCCCGATGTGCCAGTAGAAGCACGCCCCGGCGATCGCTATGTATCCTTGGAGTGGGCGCCGCCGCTACTCAAGCAGGCAGGTCACATTATGCGCCGAATGCGTGCCAGCGGCGTTAGGTTTTATTTTACTGTGCATGATTTACTGCCTTTATCACTGCCTGCATGTTTCCCTGAACATATTCCAGCGACGATGAAGGAATGGTTTACATCGGTCAGTGAGCTGGCAGATGGCATTACTTGTGTCTCTCGCCAAGTAGCCGAGGAAGTTGATGCCGCGCTCGATCGGCAGGGCTTTCAGGAAGGGCAGCGGCCCTGGGTCAAGCACTTCCACCTTGGAGCCGATTTTCAACCACCTACGAGCGCGGTATTAAGCACAGCAGAGCAACAATGGTTGCAACCGCTGGCTAGGTGTCGTGGGCCGATCCTATTAATGGTGGGCACCATTGAACCGCGCAAGGGGCATCAACAAGTGCTAGACGCGATGGAGCAATGCTGGGCGGAATGCACTGATATTAATCTGGTGGTGGTGGGCAAGCAAGGCTGGCAGGTAGAAGGCCTGGTTCGCCGCATCAAACGGCATCCGAGGCGTGGCCAGCAGCTGTTTTGGGTGGAAGGTGCCAGCGATACGCTGCTGGAAGAGCTCTATCGGCGAAGCGATGTGCTTGTGGCAGCCTCTTACGGTGAAGGGTTTGGGCTGCCACTGATTGAGGCTGCTCGCCAGGGTATTGCTATTTTCGCCCGAGATATTCCGGTTTTCCGCGAGGTCGCGGGTGACTATGCGACTTACTTCGACGCCGATACACCTCAAGCGCTAGCGCAGGCGCTGCAAGACTGGGCTAGCGACTGGCGGGAAGGTCATACGATTGCTTCTGATGGCATGCCTTATCTCGGCTGGCAGCAAAGCAGCGAGCAGTGGTTAGCTGCGGTGCTTGGAGACCAATTATTAACCGAACAATGTTCGTCAGAAAACACAGCGACCTATCCAAGGAGCCATGCCCATGGCATTGCCAGGTAACCGCGAGATGCGTCCGTTATTGAAAAAACGAGTACGTCAAACCCTGAGCTGGTGGCGGCAGCATTTACCACTGATTATTCTGCTAACCCGCCAAGAGCTGGTGGATCGCCACAAAGGCTCGGTGCTGGGACGAATCTGGACGCTGCTCTCACCGCTAATAAATATTTTGGTCTTTGTGCTGATTTTTTCTGCCATTATGGGCGCACGGCTTGAAGGCTTTGGTGCCGAGGTGGAACGCTTCACCTACAGTATCTATCTGATCAGCGGCATTCTCGCCTGGACCGCCTTCGCCAAAAGCCTAAGCACCATAACCAACCTATTTATCGAACGCGCGGGCATGATCACCAAAGTGAATACATCGCTAGCCGCGCTGCCGCTCTCGGTACTATTGGCTGAAATTGTTGTTTACCTGATCAGCATGGGATTCTTCGCGGTATTCCTGCTAATGATCGGTTTTCCCATCGATTGGCACTGGCTGGCAATACCCGTGGTACTCACCCTACAACTGGGATTTACCTATGCGCTCGGCTTTTCGCTGGCAATTCTCGCCGTATATTTAAAAGATATTCGCGAAGGCGTTGCGGTGTTACTGCCGGTATGGTTCTGGCTGACACCGATTGTTTACGTTGACGACATTATACCTGACTGGGCGCTGGGGCTGATCAGCTTGAATCCCATGTTTCAGTTTATTGATGCCTATCGAGAGCTGATTTTATACCAGCGTCTTCCTGGGGCTACCGGGCTGCTGGCCATGCTAGCGGTAACACTTGTGTTACTGTACGTCGGATTTTGGTTGCTAAAACGCACCGAGCGCGACCTGCGCGACTCGCTTTGACGACGACGCCTATAGCACGTGTACAAGTACTTGAGTTAGCGACGTGTGTTAGCCATGTGTGCTAGCCGCGTGCAGCGTTTCTGGAGATAACAGTGATTGTTGTTAAAGACCTGCATAAATCCTTCAAATTGTTTGCCTCACCGCGCGAACGCTTGAAAGAAGCCCTTACTGGCAAGAGTCACCATACCCAGCATACCGCCTTGGACGGCGTCAGCTTCGAGGTGGCGGAAGGTGAAGTGCTTGGCGTATTAGGACGCAACGGCGCGGGCAAGTCGACGCTGCTAAAACTGCTCACTGGCGTATTGATGCCTGACGCAGGCAGCTTACAGATCGATGGTCGAGTAACCGGGCTTCTAGAGCTTGGTACTGGCTTTAATTCAGAGCTCAGCGGCATCGACAATATCACTATCAATGCACTGATGCTGGGTATGACGCATGGGGACATCGAGCGTCACAGAGACGCCATCATCGAGTTCTGTGAGCTAGGCGAGTATATCCATGAACCACTGCGGACATACTCCTCCGGCATGGTCATGCGGCTAGGCTTTGCCATTGCCATTCACGCCGATCCCGCCTGCTTTTTAGTCGATGAAGCGCTTTCGGTTGGAGATGGCTACTTTCAACAAAAGTGCATTCAGCGTATCCGCCAATTTAAGCAGGAGGGCGGCGCTATAATGTTTGTGTCTCACGACCTCAATGCAGTCAAAGTACTTTGCGACCGCGCGATTGTATTAGAAGGAGGGCGTTTAATTCATAACGGCGACCCGGAAGGCGCTGTTAATCATTACAACCGAATTATGGCCGAGCAGGCAGAAGGCGATGACCTGCGAGAAGGTGAATCCGGTGCCTTCGGTACCCAAGAAGTCGTGGTAACCCACTGCCATGTACAGGGGCAAGATAGCCAAAGCTCAATGCTTGCTAGTGGCGAAACACTGGAAATTCATTTGCGCTTAAAGGCCAGCGCTGCACTTGATGACATCGCCCTTGGAGTACTGTTGCGCGATCGGTACGGGCAGGATGTGTTCGGCCAAAATACCCATCAGCACAAGCAAACGCTGGTCATGAGTGAAGGTGAGGAGCTCGATGTAGTAGTGCGTATTAAGGCCAACATCGCACCCGGCAAGTACACCCTCTCTGCCGCACTTCATTCAAGCGACCACCACCTGGAAAACTGTTACTGGTGGCATGACAGTCTCGATACCTTTGAAGTGGCGGGCTACCGCTTCAGCAAGTTTTCAGGTATGTGTCGCCTAGACTGCGCTTTTGAAATAGGCCGCCAGCATGACAAATGTTGAGCAGGATATAGACACGTTGGTTAAGCGTCTCAAAGATCAAGCGATGTTGGCGGATACACAAGATTCGCTGGCAATTGAAAGCTGGCTCTGGTTATGGCAGCAGCGCCTTGTGCCTATTTTGCAAACACAACAACATCGACTTTACGATCCTCGTGCGCCGCGCCTAGCCGAGCTATTGAGTGCTCATCTAGATGACCAGGCATTTGTCGAACGCGCCTATAGCTTCCTAATGGGGCGTATGCCAGACCAGCAAGGGGCTCGTTATCATAGCGAGCTTGCAGCCCGTGAAGGTCGAGTTGCCACGTTAATGATTCTGCTGCAAGCGACTGAAACCCAAGACTACATAAAGCAGGAGCGGCTAGAGTTGCCCCGTGGACTGCTCCGGCTCAACCGCTGGCATCGGCGGTTAACGGCGCTGTCTGGCGTTTGCCGTAGGGGGTTGTGGGGGTGGAAAGTGATTGTCAACTTACTGTGGCGCCGTTATCAACAACGCTGGAAAGAAGAGGGCGAATTTTATGATATTTTAGTTCATCAAGGGCAGCGCCGTGAGGAGTATCAAGCGTTAGCTATAACGCTCACTGAAATGGCTGATATACAACAAAAAATGATGACTCTAGGCATTGCACTGCCAGATACTTCACGACCGGGAGCATCATTATCACAAGCGGCATCATCGCAAGCAAAGCCACCGATTAAATGGCTAAGCGACGAACAGGCTGCTGCCATGATTAAACTGTTGCGCGATGCTCTACGAGGGTTAAAGGCCAACCACAAGGAAGCACCGTGAAGCTACTCGTGACAGCTAACCATACGCCTTTTATCGCCGGCGGTGCCAACTATCATGTGGAAGGATTAGTGGCGGCGCTAAGGCGTTATGGGCACCAAGTGGAATGCCTACGCCTACCGTTTCACTATGGCGAAACACAGATTGAACGCCAAATGATGTTTGCTGAGCAACTCGACCTTACTGCTCCAAACGACGTGTTGGTTGATCGTGTTATCAGCCTGCAATTTCCTACCTATGGCTTACACCACCCCGCACATGTGGTTTGGTTAATGCATCAGCACCGCGTTTGCTATGAGCTTTACGACCCCAAGCAGGCAAGTCCCGCACTGGCCGCATTAAAACCCCAGGTAGAAGCGTTTGACCGGCGCCACCTTAGTGGGGCCAAACACCTGTTTGCCAACTCCCCCCGTGTGGCCGAACGCTTGCACTATTATAACGGCTTAATGGCGGAACCGTTGTACCATCCTCCTCACCAAGCTGAACACTTTACCTGCGGTGATGACTGGGGCTATGCATTTTACCCTAGCCGACTGGAGCCGCTGAAACGTCAGATGCTATTGATAGAGGCCATGGCGAACACCCGGACGCCCATAAAGTTATTGCTCACCGGTGAAGGCAGTCAGCGTCGCCAGCTTGAAGAACTGATTGAGCGCTTAGGTTTGGGTAACCGAGTGCGGCTATTAGGGCATATTTCCGAGCAGGAGAAGCGCACACTATACGCCCATGCGTTAGCAGTAGCGTTTCCTCCCTTTGATGAAGATTATGGTTATGTCACATTAGAAGCAATGCTAGCCTCCAAGCCCGTCATTACCTGCACTGATAGTGGTGGCCCCACAGCATTTGTTGAGCACGGCGTGACAGGCTGGAAATGCGAACCATGCCCTCAGGCACTCGCTGCGGCGTTGGATGATGCTTATGCACACCGCGCTCAGGCTAAGCAAATGGGTAAGCAAGGCCGTGAGGCCTATTACGCGGAGAAAATTTCTTGGCATCAAGTTGTCACAAAGCTGGTATACAGTGAATAAATGGGGCGAACAAACGGTTGGGCGCTGAGCTCAAAGCGAGAACTGGATCGGTAGCTCGATACCGCAGCAGTGGTTGCGTTGGGTCAGTTATTTGTCAAAAAAAAGCAATAAAACGCCCAGCGGAATTTGACCTAAAGGCTCAAGTAGCTATTTTGAGACGAGTTTATGCACCAAGTTAAAGAGGGCGCCTTCTCAATCTAAGTATTGCAAGAATTGCTCGCATCGCTTTATACTGATTATTAGCGATCAGTGTTCGAAAACGTGGAGTTTAGTAAAAAACTCCACGCGAGGGTTCTGACACAGCTGGCTCGACGTTAGCGCGAAAACCTAAAACGGGTTCCCTGTAGTAGGTTTTGACGTTGAGTGCTTATTGTAGTAGGTGTTCACGCGGGTAGCCTGTGTTGCTTTTGCAACCTTGCCACGGTCACAGCAATTGACTTATCTTGATGTGTGACATTACATTAGGCGTGTTCCAGTTGATGTTAGTAGTGTAGGAGGATCAGCCAATCTGCTTAGTCAGTACGCTGAAAACTATGCTATTTAAGGAACCTAAAAATACCTTGAGCGCTCAAGGTGATAAGAGCCGCCTTTGTAGGTGGTATCTTTCTTAAGCAAGGAGACTATAGTCCCATGGCAACACAAGAGAATTTGAATCTGGCTCAACAATTATACGTAGCCTATTATGGCCGCCCTGCTGATGCAGAGGGTCTAGAATTCTGGGCAGAGGAAATTGAAGCCCGCGGCGCGCAAGCAGTTGTTGGTGCTTTCGGTACTTCCGAAGAGTACACCACTCGTTTTGGCGACCTTGAAAACGAAGAACTGGTAAACGGCATTTATCAGCAGTCTTTTGGTCGTGATGCTGACGCTGAAGGCCTGGCTTTCTATGTAGAGAAGTTAGAAAGCGGTGAGCAAGATTTGGCGAGCATTGCATTAACCATCGTACAGAATGCAACCAACACTGATGAGCCAGATGCCGATACGCTGGCAAATAAAGTTGCTGCAGCCGACCTCTATACCGAAGCGGCAGGTGATGATCAGTCAGGCACCGCAGCTGATAACTATGCTGCTGAATTCCTAGCCGGAATTGACGCAAGCACTGACCTTGGCGAGTTGGACATCGCTGAAGTTGTTGCAGGTATTCCTCAGCCGACTGAACCTGAAGAGCCGACTGAGCCTTCTAATCCTGGCGAAACGTTCGTCCTGACTGAAGGTCGTGATAATTTAACTGGTACTGACGCAGACGACACCTTTGTGGGTCTCGTTGGTCAAAACCAGAACGGTGCCGTTTCCAACGCACTGTCTACTGGTGATATTCTTGACGGCGGCGCTGGTCGCGACAAGATTGAAGCTAGCCTGATTAACGATCAGAAAGTAGATGCTGGAGACGTTAATTTCGGTACTGATGCTTTATATGTCGCGCCGCGTACTACTAACATCGAAGAAACACACATCGAAGCATTGGATGGCGTGGTTCTGGATGCTGGTCGTATGGACAGCGTTGAAGAGTTCTGGTCTGACAACAGCGATCGTTCAGGTCTCTTCATTGATGACGTGCGTCTGGGTAGCAAACTGTCCGTCACCAAAGACATCACTTTCGGTATGCGCAGTGTTGATACTGATTCCGACCTGCGTGCTGCATTCGATACCAACTCGCTGACCAAAGAAGGTCCTCAGCAGAGCAACTCTCAGTTGATGGTTCGCGTTGCTGACGTAACCACCGCAACGCCTGAGACGCCGCTAACTAACGTTGAACTGACTATCGGCTTCAGCGTTGACGGTGAAGACTACGTTCTAGAAGACGTGCGCTCTACTGACGGTACTTATGCTGGCTTGCAAGAAGCTGTAAAAGCACAGTTGGACGAGCTGGGTCTTAATGGCTACAACGTTGAACTGGCTAACCCTTACAACCAAGTAACTGTAGCCGGTAACACTGTGAACCTGCCGTTCACTGCCCAGGAAATCCTGGTTACCGATCCAGAAGGTAACGCATTCTCTGACGTTAGCTTCGACTACAACAGCGTTGAGTCTGTTGACGACGAATTCCTGGTAGCCGGTACTGCACAGCCGGTTGAGCCGGACGTCAGCACTACCTTGATCGAAACCAACCTGATTCTCGACAACGCTGGTCGTGGCTCCACAGCTGGCGATGCCATCATCGGTGGTATGTCCAACTCTCAGAAAGTTATCGAGAAGCTGAACCTGGAAGTTGATCGTAGCAGCAAGGTAGACAATGTTCTTACTGCTCACGGCATGACTGCAGCTGGTCAATCTGAGCTTGTTGCTTTCGAACAGATCGAAGTAACTTCTGGTGCTGCTGAAGGCGACCTGTCTATCGAAAACGTAGGCAATGTCTACAACTTCGACGCTACTGCTTTTGCAGGCGAGAACCTTTCTGTAGCTGGTCAAGCAGGTTTGGATTCAACTGCTAATGACTGGGCGCCGAACGCTGAAAACAAGGCTCACGTCTATAACACCAGTGCCAGTAACGACAGCATCACTGTAGATTACTCCCTCGACAAAGCTGCTGAGTTCAACGGCTTCTCACTGGGCATTAATACAGGTGCTGGTAACGATACTGTTCACACCATTGCTCAAGGCGCTGACGACTTCAGTCTGCCTAACCAGCAAGATCTGCAACACAACGTTGTGATCAACACTGGTGAAGGCGATGACGTTGTTTGGACTGAAGGCGCAGGCGGTGTATTGATCAGCACTGGTGCTGGCAACGACACCATCTACAGCGACAACAGCGGTTTGTCTCAAATGAACAGCGATTTGGGTGCCACTTGGTTGGTTAACACTCAGAACACTGCATTTGATGACCTACGCGGCAACGCGGCTGGCCTCTCCTCTGGTCAAACCACACCTGCTGGCAACGATATTCCTGCTGTGCTTTACGGCGCTCAGCTGACTGTAACACTGGCCGGTGCTAGCCTTGGTGGTGCAGTAACTTCTGCTGCAGCTGATTCTTTCGACAATGGTTTCGAAGGTATCATCAACCTGAACGATATCCTGGGTGACCGCGTCTTCGGTGATCAGCGTGATATCAATGCTGCAATTGCACAGGTTGTTAACAACCACAAAGTGCTTAGCAAGCTGCTGGTTGCTGAAAACGGTCCAGACAACAGCCTCGTGATCCGTTCACAGGTTGATGGCCAGTTTGAAGCCGATGATCTGCAAATCACCTTGTCACCTGCTGGCGTAAGCGGCATGAGTGATTCGGCTAAAGGTCGTCTCGAGTCCGCCATCCGTGAAGAGTCTAATGACTCTAACTTCGACGGCACTGATGCGAACCTGCAAGCCGTATTGAATGGCTCTACCAGCGCTGCTCACGGTATTAACGGTATCGGTACTGGTGGTGGCGTTCAGGCTGACACCTATACTGGTACAGCCTCTACTGCTGACAACACCGGCAACGAAATCAATGCTGGTTCTGGCGGCGATGTTATCGTTCTGTCAACTAACGATGTCAGCAACGAAACCATCGTATTTGAAGATAACTTCGATCGTAACACCGTTGTTAACTTCGACGCCGACGGCACTAGCACTGGCGCTGATACTCTGGACTTCACTGCCTACTTAGGCAACGAAGAATTCCAGGGCAGCACTTCTGCAGAGTCGCGTGATACGTTCGCTACTGTTGGCGTTAACGGTGGAACTACCGTTACTGCTAACAACGTTATCACCATCAACGACTTTGCTGCTGGTACTGGTAATGCTGCAGATGAGACTTGGGGTGGCTTGACAGCAGAAAATCTGTTGGCTGCTATCCAAAACGGCAACAACGCTGGTTACGGCAGCATCGTCGACGGTACTCTCGACGTATCTGCCAATGTAGCTGACCTTGTTGGCAATACCGTTAAATCTGTAGTGATGATCGAGAACGATAACAACGCTGGCGAATACAAAGTGTTCGAACTGACCGGTTCTGGTGTCAACGACGCCAATACCGCCAACGAGTTCACTGATGCGTCGCTGGTTGGTATCGTTGATTTCGGTAACGAAATCGATGCTTCTGCTGTTAACCTTGCGTAATAGCGGACGCACTCCAGGTGTCGGTCTTGTACCGACATCTGGTTCCTAAACGTTATATCTTTGTTGATATACGTATGGGATAAACTGAACCCCGATCCTTGGATCGGGGTTTTCTTGTAAAGGAGATAGCATGTCAAATTGGGTTACTTTATCGCGTCAACAGCATGCATCCATGCGTTATTCGCCGCGCCAGAACTATCGGTTCACCGCGGATCAGGCAGTAGCACCGATTCTGGCAGGAGAACTGCGACAGGCTTTGACGCAGTTCGTTATGGGTTTTATTAAGCGTGAAGAGCGCTATCATCTTGTTGCGTTGCTTGGTCGAGCAGCGCATTCACACCACTATATCCACCCCGAGGATGGTCGTTGGCTAGGGACGTATGTTCCCGCCCATTTTCGTGGTTATCCTTTTGCAGTAGCGAGGCGGCAGGACTCAGATGAAATGGTGCTGCAAGTCCATGCCGATCATCTGTTGCAACAGGGGGGGGAGCCACTGTTCGATGAGCAGGGAGAGCTGACAGAGTCGGTAAGGCAGCAACTCGACTTCGTTGGTGAGTGCGCCAAGAACCGCCGCCTTACTGACACTGCCTGCCAGACACTTGCTGAGCAGGGCATCTTGAAGCCATGGCAAACTACTGAAGACGGGCCAGGCATTAAAGGGCTTTATAAAGTCGAAGAGGAGGCCCTGAATAGATTGACAGCGCAGCAGTTGCATCAACTGCAGGGAGTGCCTTTGGCGGTAGCCTATGGTCAGATGTTTTCCATGGCGCAGCATGACCAGTTGGCACAGCGTGCTGCACTGCATGCCAAAATAGGCATGACTGAATCAGTCGATGAATTATTTGCAGACGATAGCGATGATCTGCAATTCGATTTTGGATAGTAATTTAATTGCATGCGCTTGTTTCTGCATTGTTTGAGTTTACTTATTAGACATTCAAACAATGTATGCTATACAGCTAACGTTTTGTCAATTACAGACACGCAAAGATACAATGTTGGTAATGCCCAGCACGGGATAACAGCATAATTGGGTTGCGGTGAATAATTAAGCTCATTCCGAGAATATCAGAAAAATTTTATTGGCTTTTAACGAAAAGTTATGAGGCGGCATCTCGCAGCGTAGAAAATATTCTTAGCAGTCCAATGTTGCTTTATAAGGTAAGCCATTACTGGCTTGTTAAAGAGGTTTATCCATGACCCGTTATGTTGGTACTGATAGCAATACCTTTCCTTTCTCAGCCGTGGCTTACTTAGAAGCTACCTTTCATGATGGTACACGGGTCTCAGGCTCGGGTACGTTGGTCGGTCGTAACGATGTACTGACGGCTGCCCATGTGCTTTATGATCCCGTATTGGGGGCTGCTACTGATGTAGAAGTGGAGTTTGGCCGCGATGGTGGGGCACGTCCTTATGGCACCTTTCAAGCGGCTGGGCTTAATTATTATGAGTTAGATGTTGAAGAACCAGGGTTTTTGTCACCGTCCGAAAGCGAGTATGACCTTGCTTTAGTCTCGTTAGGCGATGCCATTGGTGATGATATTGGTTGGTTTTCATTGGGGGATTATGCCTCTGGAGAGACCTATCGTGTGACAGGTTATCCCGGTGTATATCGTGATGCCAGTGGCCCAAGGCTTATGGAAGACAATAGTGCCACAACACTTATGTCTGGTTATGACTTAATAGACCTCAAGAACTTTGAAATTAATCCTGGCAATAGCGGTGGGCCAGTATGGTACTCATCAAGTGACGGCCCAGTGGTAGTAGGCGCCGTTTCGACTGATGAATGGGCGGCTGACGTGAGTGCTCACTTAGCAACACTTGATCAATGGATTAAAGATAATGACAGCTTGATTTCTCCACTGCCAAGCCAAGACGTTGAGAATAGCGCGTCTTATGTGGAGACGTTTGAATCCCTGCTAGCTGCAGCGGGTTGGGAGTGGTCTGAGACGCTTGATCAAGCGCTGCAAAGTCGAGATGAACTACTTCGCTACCCTGGTTTAGAAAGCACTATCGATCCAGTGCTACGACTCTATACAGGTCTGCTAGGGCGAGAGCCGGATAAAGAAGGTGTTGAGTATTGGGTATCACAATTCAATGCGGGGAGTAGTTTACGCGTTTTGGCGGATAGCTTTGTGGTATCGGAAGAGTTTACCTACTTGTCAGACCAGCTAGGCGGTGGAATGCAGGGGCGTATTGAGGCGCTTTATAACAGTGTCCTTGGCCGCGATCCGGATTCAGCGGGTCAGGCATACTGGTTAGAGCAGCTCGCAGGGGGGCAAGTAGAGCTGGCAGACATTGCGTTAGCGTTTACCAACTCGGCAGAGTATGTGACCAGTAGCTACTCTCTGGTTCAGGGGGCAAAGCTGTTAATGTGGGGCGTTGATTTGCAGGCTTTAGACCCAGAAGCGCTTGGGTTTGACAGTCGGCCGACGGCAGCTGAGGAGGAATTGGCTACTGCATTGGTACGTTTGTATACCGGTGTGCTAGGGAGAGAACCTGATGAGGAAGGCTTCGACTATTGGCTTGAAGCGTTAGCAGGTGGCAAATCACTTACGTCTACCGCTGCAGACTTCTTTGCAAGCAGTGAGTTTTTGGATAGCCAAACTGAGACGACGGCAGAGGTGCTGATCGACTCTCTCTATGAGCAGGTTTTAGGACGTGCCCCAGATGCAGAGGGAGCCGTCTATTGGCAGACGCAACTACAAAAAGAGGCATTTGATGGGGGGGATTTGGTGTTAGCGTTTACGAATTCTGATGAATACATCAATGCAACTCAAGCTAATGTTGATGCATATGTTCAACAGCATTACGAGCAGGGTCTTATTGGGGTGCCGGAAGATATCGAGACATACCTGCTGGGCTAGAAAACATAGCGACTGAATGAATCCGACTGACTAACGCCAGAGGCGCAGGACGAATCTTTTTACCGTGCTGATTGAATTGAGTACAATGCCGCGTTGATTTTAAGCGACGAGATTGGGAAGTGATGGCGAAATTACCGAAAAGTATCGTTATTGAAGGGCGTCGCTACCCCACGTGGGCATTAAGTGCCAAAGCGCGAAAACAGCTGATCAATTTAGGCCTTGTAGATGCGCACATTGCAGAGCTCCATCAACGGTTGGCGCATCACCATGTCGCTCGCAAGCATTATCAATTACTGTTGGCAAGCGCGTTGCCAGATCCTCATCGACAGCCTTCGGTATCCGAATCCCCCCGATACTTCTGGCAAAGCGTTTCAAAAGAATGGGCGCAAAAGCATTGGCCCATCAGAATGGCTACATTTCGCCTGAGCGATTTTGAATCGACTAACGATTACCGGCAAGATGATCGAGTACTATGCTACGTGAAAGGTCATGGGGTAGTGGGTTGGGGAGTGGTTGAGGAGGACACTCACTCAACCAAAAGGCATTTGGTCTGGCAAGTCGGCGTGCCAACGCTGGATGCCGCACTGCCTGCTAAAACGCTAAAAGAATTTTCGCTACGCCACCCTAGTCGCCCATCTCAGGCGTTGCCAGCTACGGCCGATATTGATGGGCTGTTGACAGCGCTTGATACCAAAGCAGCGTAGTAGAAGGTTTGTTAGGTGCACACCGCTTCGACATTTATGCGCGTAGCTGCAATAATTCACCGCTAATTTGTATTACCCTAAGGAGCTTTGTATGGCGAAGGATAAAGCACAAACCGTTACTATCGACGGCAGTGAATTCAATGTGTCAGATCTATCTGAAAATGCACGTAATCAGCTACTCAACCTGCGCGTGACTGATCAAGAAATTCAACGTTTGAATCAGCAGTTAGCTATCGCCCAAACGGCTCGTACAGCCTACGCGCGTGCGCTAAAAGATGAGCTTCCTGAGCAAAAGACACACTAAAAGAAGACATTGGTCAGGTATGGCCATCTTGATCTACAAGCCAGTCAGCTAATGTTGACTGGCTTTTTTATTGTGCTTCTGGGTAGGTGGAAGCCAGCCATACTGTAATGAAAAAGAGGATAGAAATACTCGTGCTGGAGCATAGAGGTCTCTGACGATGACTTAGCCAGCACATAAGCCCAGGGTGAATATTGACAAATAGGGTGCTTGTCTCTATTCCTTAAAGGGGTGTGAAAAGGATGGCTGTCACTTTCAGCCTTCTGCGTGAAAAATATAAAGGTGCTTAGTAAAGTGCTGTGACTAGCGGTAGCTGCCTATTTTCAGCTTCGCTAATGACGCTCCACCGGCGATACAGGGAACGATATGTAGTGATGCCTGGAGGCATTAATGATGACAACTCTTTCCATTGAAAAAAATCTACAAACTCTTTATTTGGGTGTCCTAGGGCGCGCGGCTGATCCAGACGGGTTTAATTATTGGCTAGAGCAGGTAGAAAGCGGCTCAGTGGATATGGATGGTGTGTCGGCGTTTATGTTGCAGTCTGAAGAGTTCCAGGCAAGGCGCATTGAACTGTCAGGGCTGGAAGATAATGAGTGGATAAACGAAGTTTATCAAAGCCTGTTTGCTCGTGAAGCAGAGGCAGAGGGTATTGAATATTGGTCGGAGCAGGCTAGTGCTGGGCTCTCTCCCCAAGCGCTGTTACAGGCTCTAATTGGGGGCGCTAGCCCGACAGATGCAGAGGCGCTCGAGGCCTATGCCTCTATTGCTAATTTTTATTCGTCCAGTGTTGATGCTGATAGTTACGATGCAGAACGCTCTCTTGTGCAGGATGGCTTTCGCAGCAATGAACAGCTTTATCAAGACCTGGAAGCGTTAGATGCCACCTATGATACGTTGAGCTTAGAGCAGGCGGGTGAGTCGCTGGAAGGCAGGCCCTTATATAGTGCCACGGTAGGCGAAGGGGCGCGCCAATTAATGATCGTGACCCAACAGCATGGTGATGAACCAACTGGGACAGAGGCGGCCATGCATTTTCTAGAGTGGCTGAGCGGTGACAGTGAAGCTGCTCAAGCATTGCGTGAGCAAGTGACGTTAACCGTGATGCCACGAGTAAACCCTGACGGTTTTGAGCGCTGGGAGGGGCTCGTTGCAGGTGAATTAGACCCTGAAACAACCATCGATCCCCGTCGTAACTCCGAGGACATTGACCTCAACCGTACCTGGGATTCTAGTGAAGTGATTGATGCATCATTAATCCCAGAAACCACCGCTGTTAGGCAGGTGGTCGAAGCGATTCAACCTGAATTAATTCTTGATTACCATAACCAAAATAACTACATCAACGAGTCAGGCAAGCTCGACACGATGTCAGTCTTGTGGCCAACCAATGATGACGTCGATCCCACCATTACCGCAACAGCACAGCAAGCGGCGGTAGCTATATCACAAGGGCTCGATGATTTTGATTATGGCTACTTGTCACTGTTTCCCGGTGGCGACACGCCACAAATAGCACGCAATGGAATTGCTATTGATGGTGTGCCTACGCTCCTCATTGAGCAACGGGGCCTGGAAGAGCTGAGCTTAAAAGCGCTGGAAGGGCTAGAGCTAGATTTTGATGCGGTTTCTAGTGCCATAGTACTTGAGGGCGTACTGAGTATGCTAGGCGTTGTAGAGGCTATGGGGCAAAACAGTTTTGATAGCATTGATCCTGCTTTGGCAACACTGATACCTGAGCGCGGTGAGCGAATTGAATTTGACGAGATTTACGCTGAAGAGATCGAATGGGCAGGCGAGGGTGAAGAGTCTCATCAAGGCGAGATAGTCGCAGGGCTGGATACGCTGATGGAAAGTACGCCCATTATTGGCACCTCTGAGCCTCTTCACCAAGAATTGCTAGTGGCTTAAGGATAGATTTGTAGCCCATTAGGATTGAGTATCAAAAAAGCTTCCCCATAAGCTCTGAGTTTGAGTAGGGGAAGCTTTTTTATTACCTCACCAAGCCACTTGGCTCTCAAAAAAACTGCATGTATTGAGCGACGGGAGGAAATCGGCACCGCCACTTACTTAGTTGCGGTGCCGTTGGGTTAGTCCATAGCCCTAGCCGAACAGGTAGGACTCAAGGTCAGTTTCGACGCCTACCAGGTTGGCGGCATCAAGATAATTATCCACTTCTGAACGACTGAGCTGCTGGTGCTCGTTTGAGTCAGTAAACGCCATCACCATTTCAGTCAGGCTGGCATCTCCGTTTTGCAGCACCTCTTGCCAATACTGCTCACCTGCGGTGTCCGGTGAGCGATTTAGCACCCGCTCATAAAGCGTATCGATCAATATCTCAAAATCTATCGGTTCTCCGGTGGTTAGCAAGTCTTCGCTTTCTAGCAGGCTTGCCGCTAGTGCTTCTGGCGTTTGGCCACTCTCCAGCCATTCATTAAACGTCGCCTCATTAGGTGACTCTCCGGCTAAGCCGGTATAAAGCCGGACTAACGTCTCCGCTAAGTCGTCTTGATCGGCCGTTACGCCGGTATCAAAACCCAGCGAGCGCATTTCCATTTGTTCTAGGTTCACGCCCCAGGCCAGCAGCTTATTGCCGTTCACTAGAGGAGGGTTGGCGTTGATATACTCCTGTGATTGGACAAACCAACGGGCGACCTCACTACGATCCCCGTTGTTGCTCTCAAGGATGTCTACCCAGTAATCGCGGCCGCTCTCATCCGCGGCACGGCCTAGTGCGGCTTGATAAAGCGTATCCACAAAGGTGGCATTATCGCTGCCCATGGCTTGTAACGCGGTGCTCACCTCTTCTGCTAACATAAAGTCCTGAACAATATCGTTGAAGCTGCCTTCTGCATTTTGCTGTGCCACCCAGTACTCCAAGCCTTCCCGTTCAGCAACGCGATCAAGAATGCCGTTGTATAAACGGATAATGGGTGTCAGCACCGTATCGAACTCAGGGTAACGCACAAAGGTGGCGGTATTACGCAGCTGTTCCAAGAGCTCAGATGGCAATTCCCATCCCTTTTCAGTGAATATATCAACAAAGTTGGCGAGCTCAATTGGCTCGGGTTCAGGCTCAGGCTCGGGTTCAGGTTCTGGCTCGGGTTCAGGTTCTGGCTCGGGTTCTGGTTCAGGCTCTGGCTCTGGCTCAGGTTCTGGCTCTGGCTCTGGCTCTGGCTCTGGCTCAGGTTCTGGTTCAGGCTCAGGTTCTGGTTCAGGTTCTGGTTCAGGTTCAGGTTCTGGTTCAGGCTCAGGTTCTGGCTCCGGTGCTGCTTCCACCGTAAAGGTCACAGTTCCAGAGACCCTTTCCACACCATCCTCGCCACCATCAGCCAGGGTAAAGTCAACGCTGGCATTGCCCGCACTGCTGCCCGCGGTAAATGTCACCAAGCCATTGTCGATGTCTTGTTGGGTAAACGTCTCGCTCGCGGCTAAGGCGGTACCATCGAGCAATAACGTACCGGACGTTGGCAGGGTGTTCAGTGTATAAGTGAGCTCATCGCCAGCATCATCCGGATCGCCTTCATTCAGGTTGGCCGTCGTTAATGTGACGCTACGGCCGGCTTTTACGCTGGGGCCTGCGTTGGTGGCGATGGTAGGTGCATTATTGACGCCTTCCACTGTCACACTAAGGGTGGACGTGCTGGTATTGCCTGCGGTGTCTTGAATGTCGACGGTGACATCGGTGGTAAGCGTGTCACCGTGGGCAAGGGCTTCAAACTCGCCATTGGGGTCGAAGCTAGCCGTGCCATCGGCTTCGATAATAAAGCGCCCGCCGTTGCTGCCCGCCACCGCGCTACTCAGGGCATCGGCACGGTCATTCACAGCGGTGATAGGGGCCGTGTCGTCTGCGCCTGTGTCGTTATCGGTGAGCTTGTCGCCTGCTCCGTTAACGTTGGTTAGCAGGGTCTCCCCCGCGTCTTCGCGGACCGTGGCTGTCGTGTCGTCATTGGCGGTGGGCGCGGTGGTATCCAGGGTTAGCGCAAGATCCGCAGACGCACTGCTGGTATTACCTGCGCTATCGCTAACCAGCGTATCGATCGTGTTGAGGCCTTCGCTCAGATCGCCTTCGGTCAAGGTGAAGGCCCAGTCACCGCTGCCATTGGCGGTGGCGCTACCCACGCTGATGCCGTCGACCCGTATTGTAACGCTGGCTCCCGCTTCGGCCCCGGTGCCGGTCAGGGTGGGCGTTGTGTGGTGGGTGAGATTATCGCTATCGCTCACACCGCTATCGGAATCAGCTGCTAACGTGGGTGCTGGGGTAGCCGCGGGCGAGTTGGCATCAACTGCCAGCTCAGCACTATCGGCAAGGTTTTGACCGCTGGGCAGCGTAGCAAGGTTCGCCGCAATGCCGTTATCATGGGCGACCAGCGTGGCACCGCCGGTCAGGGTTAGCGAGTCGACGTTAAGCCCCGTAGTGTCGGTCTCACCCTCTTGCACCGTATAGCGGCCACTAAACTGCGTTTGATTAGCGGCGTCACTATTGGTGAGAAGGATCGTGGCGCCGGTGTTGAGTGTAGCCGTTAGCGCGCCGCCGTTGGCAGTAAAGTCGACCGCTTTATCGAACGTCACGGTGATATCAATGCTGCTGCCCACCGCAAAGGTGCCATCGGCGGTGGGCGAGGTAATCGCCTGAATCGCCGGGCTGGTGGCGGTCACCACGCTGAAGAGGTCGTTTTGCGTTACGGCGGCAAGCGTATTGCCCGCCGCATCCTGAGCATCGCTGACTCGCACATCCACGTTATTGATCACTTCATTGGCATCGGCAGTGTCAAAGGTGGCGATATAGGTCTTGGCATCCGTCCAACTGCCGGCGTTAAAGGTAAGCGTGTTTGTGGGATCTTCCGTTGGGAAGGTGATCGTGGGTGCAACGCCAGTATTCATCGCTTCGTTGAAGTTCAGCGTCAGGGTAAAACGACCGCTGCCTATTTGATCATCAGTGATGGTGGTGAGCGACGGTACAATAGCGCCATCCAGGGTGGGGCGAGCAGCGTCGATGACATCAGCACTCTGGCTGATTGCGGTGTTGTACTCCGAGCTGTTGCCTGCCGCATCGGACAGCACAAAGTTAACGGGAATATCGTCGCCTGGGGCGCGGGATGTATCCCCCTCCTGTACCGTGTAAGTGGCGGTATAGCTGCCGCCGCCCTGATCGGTAAAATCGGTGACCGCTACCCCGTTCACCGTACCGGCGTCCAGCGACAAGCCTGGCTCTCCCGCGGTAATAGCGACGGTCACGGTATCGCCGATTTTATGACTGCTATCCGGAATAGAAACGCTGGTGATGACGGGGGCGACGGCATCAATGACGATGTCTTTGTTGGCGCTCAGCGAGTTGGCAGTACCCGGTGTGGGCAGGGTGAGTTCGCTGTCGTTGCCTGCTGCATCGCGAATTGAGCCGCCATTGAGGATGATTCCAGCGTTGGTCAGCGCCAGATCACTGGACTCATCCCCCGCCTGGACGGTATACGCAAACGTCAGCTCGTCGGTACCTGAGCCAGCCACATAATCGATGGTGCGATCCGTTGCCCCGGTTTCCAGCGTCAACTGCGGTGTACCGCTGACCGTCACGGCTTCGCTGAACGCTAGGGTGATGTTAACGGTGTCGCCCGCTTTATAAGTACCGTTGGCATTCGTCGAGGTGACATTGGTTACACTCGGGTTCATCACGTCAACGGTATGTGCAGTGCCGCTGGAGAAGCCCTCCGAGGCATTGCCTGCACCATCATTGATGTCGGTGCCGTCGTTCAGGTCAAGGCGCAAGTCGCCTTCGCCAGTAATGGTATCCACAGTGACGGTGTAGCTACTGCCGGAACCTGAAATGGAGGCGATATTACCCGAAGCGCTGCCGGTGGTGTTGAGTAGGAAGTCATCGATAGAAACATCGTTGACATCTTCGCTAAAGGTAACGGTGTACTCCACTGAGGCAGCATTGGCCGCAGGCGAACCACTGGGCGCAATACTCGTAACGCTGGGCACGACGGCATCGATGACAATGTCCTTGTTAGCACTTAGCGAGTTCGCGTCCCCCGGTGTGGGTAGGGTGACCACCGCGTTGTTGCCTTCGGCATCCTGAAGGGTACCGCCACTGAGCAGGATCTCGCTGCCCGCCAGCGCCAGATCGCTGGTTTCATCGCCTGCTTGAACGGTATACGCAAACGTCAGCGTGTTAGTCCCGGAGCCCGCCGTATAGTCAATGACTCGGTCAGTTGCCCCGGTTTCCAGCGTTAGCTGCGGCGTCCCGGTTACGGTCACAACTTCACTAAAGGTCAGCGTAATATCAACGGTGTCACCCGCTTTATAAGTCCCGTCGGCCGTCGGCGAAGTGACGTTGGTGACGCTCGGCTTGACCAGATCAACGCTGTGAGCCGTACCGCTGGTGTAGCCTGCCGGGGCATTGGTGGCCCCATCGTCGATATCGGTGCCACTGTTAAGATCCAGGCGCAGGTCGCCTTCACCGCTAATACCGGTAACGCTGACCGTATAGCTGTCACCGCTGCCAGCAACCGCACTAATCGTGCCAGAGGCGGTGCCGGTGGAGGTAAGGGTGAAATCATCGGCAGAGACATTGCTGACGCTTTCGCTAAAGGTAACGGTGTAATCGACGGATGCAGCATTGGCATCGGGTGAACCGCTGGGGGCAATACTGGTAACGCTGGGAGCCACATCGTCGGTGACGTTGATGGTGACATCTTGCGTTGATGCGGTATTGCCATCGGTGGCTTGTACGCTGAGCGTATAGCTGCCGGTCGCACTGGCATCGAGCTGGCTGGTATCGCTCAGGGTGATTTCGCCCGTGGCGCCATCGATAGTGAAGGCGTTGCCAGTGTTGCCGGACTCGATGGAGTAGCTCACCGAGTTATCGTCACCGGTAGTAGCGACAGTGCCCAGTACCGTGCTGTTATCATCGCTCTCTTTAACGCTAAAGACTTGGCCGGTGGTGATGGCCGGGGCGATATCGTTGACGGAAATGGTGATGTCTTGAGTAGCCGTGTTGTTGCTGCTTTCACCGTCATCGGCCTGGATAGTCAGGGTGTAGCTTGCGGTGGCTTCATAGTCGAGTGCGTCAGGATCCGCTAGACGAATCTCGCCGTTATTGCTATCGATCTCAAACGCGCCGTCGACGTTGCCAGCGGTGATCGAGTAGGTGACAGAGTCGGTTCCACTGCTATCGCCATCGTTGGCATTGACATCGTGGATGACGGAGGTGGTATCAGTGGACGTTTCGTCGACGACCAGGCCGCCTGGATCCGTATTTTCAAAAACGGGATTATTATTCGTGACAGCCGGTGACGCGACAAGATCATCCATTTCGAGCACGGCGACGTCGCTAAATGTAATCCTGACTTCATCAACGTTGTCGTAGCCAGACTGAAAATCTATCGCGCCATAAGCACCACCCGCTGTAGTTTCGTTGTAGGTGTAGTGGGCGTCTCCTTGTGTATCGGAAGCTGTAAAGTCAAGTGATTCAGCAGAAGTTACTGCGGCACCGTCACGGAACCCCTGAATCGTTGCCACGGGATTAGTGTCAGTTGTTGTCTCAGATATGCCAATGGCAGCCGAGGCAAGGTCAAATTCAGATCCATCGGTCGAAGAAAAGGTGAATTGACGAATATCTGGATTCTCAAAGTTCATCCAAATTACTCGGTCATTAGGATCCCCTGAATTATTCAAGTTGACCGTGAAGTCTGAAGGGCTGGGGGTAGCTATCCTGTCAGCACCATCCATTGCAAACGTCCAATCTCCAACGTTTATTGATGTAACCGGTTTTTCATTGATAAGGCCTACATCATCAAAATTCTCATTGGATATTGCCAAGGTCGACTGAAATAGCCCCGGTGCGGGTGAAAAAACGGCTGTTTCGATCAGGCCTGTTTGTTGTTCCAGATCCCAGTCCCCACCAAGATCGCTGGCCCCGGTTAGGTCATCGGAGGCGGCCACATCTGCGCCCGTTACCTGCGCTAGCGATTCCACAAACCGCAGTCCCTGCTCGCCCGCGCCAACATCACAGCCGTAAATAAGGATGTCGCCGTTTGGCCCCAATGCTTCGCCCCATTGTTCCAGGAAGCGGGCATAACTCGGCAGAGTCTCGCTATCAAGCGTGCTGTTACCAAGCGCTATACGCCCCTCACTGCCGTGGGAAACCAAGTGGATGGCGTCAAATTCGCCGCGCTGTGCTAACGCCTGGGCGATTTGTTCAACGCCGTTAGCGCTGGGGTCTAACAGTATGACCACGGTATCGTCGGCCACGCCGTTAAGCAGTGTTTGGTAATCGTCAACTCGGGGGTCGACGAAGATAACTTCGTTACGACCAGTCGATTGGCTTGGGGGCGTTTGGCGGGTGGGAGTATTCATAAAGAGTACACTCTTTAAGTTGTGTAGAGATTTGGTTGTTTGTGTATATTTTATCTGTAGGTATTTGTTTATACGTCTTTTTTATATGGCTTTTCCTATACGGCGTCGATCCGGTAATAGGCAAGTGACAGGCCGGAGACGCCGCCGTCAAAGATAGCAACCCGAAGCGGTGAAATGTCCATCTTAATGCTCCTTGTGCAGTTCTTTACTCTAGGATCTTTCGAGAGCACGTCGCTGACAAGGGGTTGCGAGAAGTTGATACTGAAGTGATCCGTTGTGCTATGGGTGGCCGCTCTAGTGATTTCGGTGATACCCAACTGATACTGTGATGCTGCGGCATCTAAGCTGAAATGCTGAATATGACAGCCGTCACTGAGTAAGCGACACTGTCTGTGATTGATATAAAGACGCTCACAGGGTGAAAGATGCATACATTGGATTTCCCTATTTCAACACTGCTGGATGATCTGGTCGCTAGATGAGGCCCATCTTCCCATGTTCAGAAACACGTGATCGCGCTCTTCGCTACATCAAAGAGCTCCACTGATTTGTGAAGTGCTCTAAGCTTTAATCCAATTTTTGCTTGTTTAACTTTTGTTTATTTATATTACTGCTTATACAGTTTTTTGGTTTCTTAACTATGTAAAAGCAGTCTAGGTTTATTGAGGAATTAGCACAGTAATACTAAAATTATGATCGTGACCCTAAGCATATGCAAGATTTTACTACTAGGTTTAATGAGTCTATGGTTACTGTGCGTGCAGCCGGATCGTCCTTTCCAATCATGCGCAGCCGCTAATGGTTGAGTAACCGCCATAAGCATTAACGATACCTTTATTAAAGATATCTTTATTACAACAGTGACAAGGAGTATTTTATGGATCCATTCCTCGGTGAAATCAAAATGTTCGGCTTCGAATGGGCGCCTCGAGGCTGGGGGGTGTGCAATGGTGCCCAGTTGTCTATTGCACAGAATACCGCCCTCTTCTCTTTACTTGGCGTTGTGTATGGCGGCAACGGCCAAACCACCTTTAACCTGCCAGATCTGAGAGGGCGAATGCCCAGAGGGCAAGGTCAGGGAGCGGGCATGGCAAATGTCGATATCGGGGAGCTGGCTGGAGCGGAAAACCGCACACTGACTATCAATGAAATGCCTCAACATACGCATGCCGCAGGGGCAATGACTACGCCGGATGACGCCAATCAAGCTACGCCTGCCACAGGGGATTATCTAGCCAGCGGTAAAGTGGGCCTAAGTGACTCTGTACGTAATTACTATAGTGGCACCCCCTCTGGCACGGTTGAGTTAGGCAATGGCCAAACGGGCATTAGCGGAGGGAGCCAACCGTTTAACGTTATGAACCCTTATCTCGCCCTGAACTTCAGTATTGCATTGCAGGGTATCTATCCATCCCGCCAATAGGTAGGGCAACAAGTGATGGTGGCCGAACGTTTGGAGGTTCGGCCTCTTATCGTAGGAGTCACGATGTTAGGCACCATTACGGCGGCGGATTTTCAGCCGCTACAAGGAGAAGTGTGTATCTTTGAGACGACGACCCCAACGCTTTCGGTGAGATTAACGGTCGAGCAAGTCAACAGCCGCCCCGACTGCCAAGTGCCGGGGGCAGGCGAAGCGCGGGAGCCTTTCGGTGTTCTTCTGTCTGGGCAGCAAGACGAGGTTGATTTTACCAGCGCCACCGGGGTCTTGCGCTTAGGCGACGGAGCAACGCTGGAAGGAGTTTACATTAACCGTGTGTTACCCCCAATGGGGGGCGACCCACGGCCCTGGTATCAACTGGTTTTTAACTAATATTTTTACTAACTAATAGTTGACTAGGGCGTTTGCGGATACCAGACCCAGCGTTCTACTGCCCCCATTAATCTTTCAAAGCGGAACCCTAGCTGCTGGTAAAGCTGTTTGGCATAAACATTAAATGGATCGACGGAAAGGGAAACGGGGCTCATAACTTGAGCCCCTGCTGCCTGGACTGCCCTAAGAACGACAGCACCATAGCCTTTATTACGTGCTCCCTTGATCAGCGCGAGGTCGAGAATATGCACTTCGTTGGCACCGAAATCCACGGTGACACGGCCGATCCGCTCACCCTGTTTCTCGACGATATAATACAAGGCATTGGGGTAGGCAGTTCCATAACCGATTGCCTGGGCCTTAACCTGCATCTCAAGCAGCGCCTCAATCATGTCTTGATCAGCCAGCGCTAGTTGCAGGTCTTGCCGGATATCTCGATAAAGCGCTTCAAGAAAAAGATGATCTGAATCTCTAGAGGGTCGAAGTTGCAACCCATCGTTTAAGTGCCCGCCAATACCTGCCATTCGTTTGCCATTGCCCAAGGATATAAGTTGATTGAATCGCCCACCACTACAAGATAAACGTGAGCTTGCCAAAAATCGTGAGTGCTCACCAACCCCCTTGGCCCTCTAACAAGCTTCGGGTGTTGTTATTGAGCGGTAAGCGGAAATCGGCGCTGCCGAGTACCATGGCATCACCTGCTCGAACGACCCGAGCACTTACATAGACGTAGTCCTGGCCCTGTGCATAGGTGCCCATTAGAATTGAACGGGCGTTGTGCTGAGCGGTTAGGCGCTGAACTTGCCGTGATAGAATCAATTCCCCCACGCTCTCTTCGATAAACATGCTGTCGCGCATTTTGACTTCGCGTACCTGCATACCCTGGCGGGCCAGTGCGGAGGCCATAATTTCAGAGCTAATACGCCCAAGCGTAGACGACTGGCTTAGATTGTCGATGCTCACAAAAGTGGCGGCAATCATGGGGCTATAGCGCGTGAGCTCTGGATTGCTGGCAACCATCTGCTCGGCAGCGGCATGAACCAATTCAGAGAGATCGGGTTCCGGTTCGGCGGGCGTGTTGTTAGCATTGCCCAGCGCGCTGCAACCAGCCAGTAACAGTAGCGTTATGCCCATGGTCATCCCACGGGTAGCATGGCCGATAGAGCGAGCGCGCCAAGTAGTTAAAAGTGTCATCAGCATGAAATTACCACGTATCAGTAAGGGGAACGGAGGGTGTGGTAGGTGCCTGAGGCACGCGATGAGGGGCATATTGACGACGGTCACCGGCATTGATGTAGTAAATGTTGGACGAAGAGTAGAGAATTCGTTCGCCATCGATAATTTGCGTGGTCACGATGATCTCTTCGTCACCGGTGTATGTCCAACTACCGCTGGTGGTATCGGCAAGCATGCCGGCGGGGATTAATCCCAGCGCAGGTTCGCTCCACTGATTAAACGGA
Source organism: Halomonas sp. IOP_14 (assembly GCF_021021315.1). Classification (NCBI taxonomy): domain Bacteria; kingdom Pseudomonadati; phylum Pseudomonadota; class Gammaproteobacteria; order Oceanospirillales; family Halomonadaceae; genus Halomonas; species Halomonas sp. IOP_14. The sequence goes on from NZ_JAINWD010000010.1 coordinate 156,214, forward strand.
ATCGTGGCTACCGCAATGCCCGCGGTGAGTGCGGTAAAAGCGCCAACCGGTGGGCGGATAAAGCCGCGGTCACGGTGCTCGACAACTTCGACGTCGATAGTGATATTGGCGCTGTTTGCAGTGGGGACGGTGGTAAGGTTAGCGCCCCGTGACACCAGTTCGCTGGTCAGCAGTGCGCGAAAGCCACGCCCAAATTCACCGCCACTGTAGGCGTGCAGTGCTTCACTGTCTGACTCGCTGATGTGTAAATCGCGATTGCGAACGCGCTCGCGTTGTAAAATGCTGGTAGCTTCATGGCGGGCCAGCACATCCCAGTGGTGAGCTGCCTGCATACGTTGCTGTTCGGTATAGGGGTAGGTAGTGGCGATCGGCGCTTGAGATGTGTTGGCATAAAAGCAGCCGCTAAGCATTAAGCTTGCCAGCCCCAAACTAACAGGACGTATGAAATAGGGTAATGGAAATAATCGGGGACGGGTGCGCACCTGCTGGTTCCTTTTTCGCTACAAAACGGCTTTTGATAGACTATGTGCTTTGCTTAGTTTGCCATGCCTAATTCGACGTATCTAATTCATCATACCTAGCAAGATCGGCCACGAGGTTAAAAACTTGAATGAGCGATAATGCCAATGCTTGAAGATCACCGCGGCGGTCCGCGCCATGATTCGCTGATGTCGGCCTATCATGAAAGTGATAGCGGTAGCGGTTGGATGATCAGTTATCTCGATATCATGACCTTGTTGGTGGCTCTGTTCGTGGTCATTATCGCCGCTGCAGGGCCGGTTATTCCTCAATTGAACCAGAAGGATAGTGTGAGCGAGGACGCGAGCACATCCTCGCCTACTTTGGGAGTCCCCCTGCCTGAAGCATTGGCCCAGGTAAGCCATGAGCGTGAGAGTGTCGCCCGGTGGAGCAGTGCAGGATTGAACCCCATGGCGATTAGTGCGGCACTTGGCGTGGCAGGGCTGCCCAAGCTGGCCGATCTTCCTCGACGAGTCAGCTTCGGTGTTCCACCGCTTTTGGCAGCACCATTGCCGCCTGCTGAGCCGGTTATTTCTTTACCAAAACTACTGATGCCCGCGGGCAGCGATGATTTTACATCGCCCTTAGCTGACTACATGGTGGTGTTAACCGACCACCCCCCGGCAAATGTACAAGCGGTGAGCGATGAGTCAGTAGCGGGGGCGACTGCGCTAAATCAGGCGCTTTCGGAACGCGTTGAAGAGTCTACCTATTTGCCCGACCTGGAGGGTGTTGAAGTATCGCGGGTGGCTGAGGGGATTAGCCTGCGTGTACAGGATCAACTGCTGTTTCCCTCTGCCACGGCTGAGCTAACCAACGATGGGTCGTCACTAGTGAGCAGTTTGCTCGAGACTATTCAGCGCTACGATGGCGAAGTGTGGGTGGAGGGCCATTCGGACAGCCAGACCATTAGCACCGAGGAGTTCTCATCTAACTGGGCGCTGTCGAGTGCTCGTGCCATTGCCATTGTGGAAGCGCTGGAAGCGGCGGGCGTGGATGCTGAACGCCTTCGCGCAGTCGGCTTGGCAGCAACAAAACCGCTAGAGAGCAACGCCACCGCGGAAGGGCGTGCACGTAATCGGCGGGTTGAGGTGGTGATTCATGTGGAGTAAGGGGCAGTTAATAGAGGAGTAAATAGCTGCTCAGCTATAAGGAAAATGTCATTGCGAGAAGCGCAGCGACGCGGCAATCTGATTTGTCAGTGATAGCTAACCCCGAGATTGCTTCTCTATGTTTGCAATGACGGCAACATGATCGCCACGCTTCGCTCGCGATGACATAAGAGGGGCAATGACATAGAAAAAAGCCCGCCGGGGGAGGCGGGCATTAAAGGGCTTGGCTCACTGCAGTCCACTGGCATCAGGTGAGGGGGTGTACAGGGTTGCCAGTGAGTACAATATCAGTATAGCTATTTATTAAGCGTTGCCAAGTGCGGTAAAGCTTTTTTTACTTTTTATCATCTTAGTTATCGCTAATGCTTATTCTGAAAGGGGCTGTACAAAGCGCACCGATCTGCTTCATGCACTTTTGTGGTGCGTTTTAACTGCCTCTTTTTGGTGCTTGCAAGTACTCTGATTTATTTATCCCGTCAAATTCCACGTAACCCTCTGTTGAATAGACACTTCTCTGTTTTGGCTTATTAATTGCTATGCTTTACGTAGCAATTAATAGCTGGTCATAGTAGTTAATAGCTGGCCATAGCTATTTAGGCGTTCTAGACATGACGTCTTAACGAAGCGTTAAGGCCGAAGAGAGGTAGTGCTATGCCTGAACCCGCTCGTCTTTCAGCGTCAACCCCTTCGGTTGATCCGGCTCTGCAGCCGCGGCTTGTCTTGACCGATTTAGATGGCTCACTGCTCGACCATCACAGTTATGACTTCAGCCCTGCTGCTCCCTGGCTTGCCCGCTTAAAGCAAATGGGGGTGCCGGTGGTTCCGGTGACCAGTAAAACCCGTGCCGAACTGATACCGCTGCGCGAAGCGCTGGGCCTCACGGCAACCCCATTTATTGCTGAAAATGGTGCGGTTATTGGTCTCCCCCCTGGCTGGTGTCATGCACGCTTAGACCGTCCAGGCAGTGGCCGTGATGGTGTCGTTATCAAACATCCTGGTGTGGATATTGGCTTTATACGTGCCCGATTAAAGGTGTGGCGTGAACGCTTGGATATTCGCTTTACCCGCATGGGAGAGATGAGCGTAGCTGAGGTGATGGAGCTTACCGGGCTCGACGCAGTTCGCGCCCGGGATGCTCGGCAGCGGGAAGGTAGCGAACCGTTGTTGTGGGAAGACTCGGCCGCGGCCCTTGAGACGTTTCGCGCCGCTTTAGAGGGGGATGGCTTACAGCTTACTCAAGGTGGGCGCTTTTGGCATGTAATGGGGCGCTCCGCCGATAAGGGCAATGCCGTCGAGTGGCTGGTTAAACGCTTCACGGCATTAAGAGGGCGAATGCCTCTTTCATTGGGTTTGGGAGATGGGCCAAACGATATCACCATGCTCGAAGCAGTGGATCAAGCGGTCGTGATACGAGGTTGTCACGACTTAGCCGTAGAACCCCGCAACGCTTCGCTCTATCGCACGGATGCCACAGGGCCAACTGGCTGGGCTGAGGGAGTGGCCTACTGGTGGGGGCGAGATGACCGCCGTTTAGCGACGGCGGAAAAGGGCGATGCCGCTCTCCTTTGAGTACAGTTATTTGAGTCCAGTACTTTGACCCCAGTTCTATGAATCCAGGGAGGTAAGTGAATGAGTGACTTTCATCAAAACGGAATTATTACCGACTTTCACAACCTTACCCGGCGCTCGGTGGAGGCGCTTGAACAAGAGCTGTGCCAGTTTGCTCGACGACGTCCAATGGGGCTGATTCTACCGTCGCTGTTTTCGGAGCTGGAAGGGCCAGCGCTGTCGGCGATCGTCGATGAGCTGGTTAAAGTCCCTTATCTCAACGAGATTGTCATTGGCCTGGATAGAGCCGATCGCGAGCAATTTTTATATGCTCGGGAGTTTTTCTCACGCCTGCCGCAACACACGCGCATCTTATGGAACGATGGCCCACGGCTGCGCGCCCTGGATGCGGAGCTGGAAGAGCACGGTTTAGGCGCTTTAGAGCCTGGGAAAGGGCGCAATGTATGGTATTGCGCAGGCTATATGCTGTCGTCAGGGCGCTCGACGGTGGTAGGGCTTCACGACTGCGATATTTTGACCTATGAGCGTGGGCTGCTTGCGCGCTTGATGTATCCGGTGGCGCACCCCAATTTCAATTACAGCTTCTGCAAAGGTTATTACCCCCGTATTGCCGAGGGCAAACTGAATGGGCGCGTCTCACGGCTGTTAGTCACACCGCTGCTGCGGGCGCTTAAAACTGTCTGTGGGCCGATGCCCTACCTTGATTACCTGGATAGCTTTCGCTACCCACTGTCAGGTGAGTTTGCGATGCGCAGCGAAGTGCTTGAGGGGATTCGTATGCCTGCGGATTGGGGGCTGGAAATTGGCGTTTTGTCGGAGTTACAACGCAACTACTCCCTGCGCCAGCTCTGCCAGGTAGATATTGCCGATGCCTACGACCACAAGCATCAGCCGGTTAGCGAAGATGATCCTGATAGCGGCTTAAACCGCATGAGCCTGGATATTTCAAAAGCGCTCTATCGCAAACTAGCCACCCAGGGGGTTACCTTTAGCAGCGAAGACTTCCGCACGCTTAAAGCTACCTACTACCGCTTTGCGCTGGATTTGATCGAAGCCTACGACCACGATGCGACGATGAACGGCCTAAGCCTTGATCGCCACAGCGAAGAGCAGGCCGTGGAGCTGTTTGCCAGTAACCTGCTCGAAGCGGGCAATCTTTTTATGGATAACCCACGTGAGCGACCCTTTATCCCCAGCTGGAACCGTGTTCAGGCCGCGGTGCCAGATCTGCTCACGCGTATGCACGAAGCGGTAGAGCTGGATAACCAAGGTAAGGTTTAGCGCCTATTCATATGTCATTGCAAGGAGCCTACTCATATGTCATTGCGAGGAGCGCAGCGACGCGGCAATCTCGATCTGCGATGGCAGGTAACCTCGAGATTGCTTCACTGCGTTCCCAATGACAACACCGCGATCGCCACGCTTCGCTCGCGATGACACCCATTTGTCATTGCAAGGAGCCTACTCATATGTCATTGCGAGGAGCGCAGCGACGCGGCAATCTCGATCTGCGATGGCAGGTAACCCCGAGATTGCTTCACTGCGCTCGCAATGACAAGACATCAAAAATCGCTGTGCTGGAGGGCTGCACGCGGAGCCGATGACGAGGCGGGTAAATTTGCTTGTGCATGTCCCGTGCTCTGGTTAATGCGGAAGTGGGCAACCAGTTGACGCAGCTGAGCACTGAGCTGTGCGAGCGTTTGGGTGGCGTGGTTACTCTCTTGCACCAGGCCGGCATTTTGCTGGGTCATTTGATCCATCTGCGTTACCGCCTGATTGACCTGCTCAATGCCGCTGCTCTGCTCAATGGTGGCTGCAGAGATTTCCTGAACCAGTGTACTGAGCTGTTTAATGTCATCGACCATGCCATTGATCTCATCGCCGGTGTCATGCACTTGACGGCTGCCTTCCACCACTTTGCTATCCGACGCTTCGATCAGCGTTTTGATCTCTTGGGCGGCAGCAGCCGAACGGCTGGCTAGTTGGCGAACTTCATTGGCGACAACGGCAAAACCGCGCCCCTGCTCGCCGGCTCGGGCGGCTTCCACCGAGGCGTTAAGAGCCAAAATATTGGTTTGGAAGGCGATGCCGTCAATGGTGTTAACGATGCTGCTCATTTGGGTGGCGCTTTCGTTAATCGTCGCCATGGTGGAGATCACCGTGGACATTGAGTCACTGCCGCGTTGAGCGCTGTCAGCGGTGCGTGTGGCAAGTGTTCGCGCGTGATCCGCATGTTCGGCATTTTGTTTAACCGTGGCGGTAAGCTGCTCCATGCTGGAGGCCGTTTCGGCCAACGACGCTGCCTGCTCTTCGGTGCGTGTGGAAAGCTCTTCATTAACACCCACAATCTGCTCTACGCCACTGTTAACCTGGTTTGCGCCGTGGTGAATATCGCCAATGGTATTGGCCAGGGTTTCACGCATCCGGTTGATATCAAATAGTAAGCTCTGCTGATCCTTCGGCGAAAGCTGAGTGGTTTGGGTCAAATCTCCATCAGCAATATGGCGTACTACGCTAGCTGCATAGCGTGGGTCGCCCCCCAGCCTGCGAGCAACATCACGAATGACCCAGCCCATTAGCAGCGTTACAGGAAGGCCTATAATCAGCAGTACCATTACCGAGTAAATTAAACGTGTAATAAAAGCTTCGTTTATATCATCTACATAAACACCCGTGGCCAGCGACCACTGCCATTCGGGAAGATAGGCCACGTAACTGATTTTCGGTACCTGCTCATCACCAGTGATACGACGGGAGTAGTAGTCAACGTGCCCACCGCCAGCTTGAGCTGCTTCTCGAAAAGCAGCGTAAAGATCCATGCCGCTGGCATCCTGGTAAGCGCTCATGTCTTCACCGCGGGGGCGCTTGGGGTGGGAAACGATCTTTAGGTCATCATCGAAGGAGAAGATATATTCTCCACCGCCAAAACTGACGCTAGACATATTGTCGATGGCACGCTGTTGGGCTTCTTCAAGGCTGAGCTCTCCAGCAACTACCCGCTCTTGTAGCGCTTCAATTTGGCTCTGTACGCTTTCCACTACGTATTGAATACTGTCTCGGCGTTCACTCTCAATCGTCTGGCGATTCTCCCAGGCCAACCAGCCTACCAGCAGTAGCATGGCAACCCAGATAATACCCAGCGTTCCCCAGAGTTTTTGCGTCGTCGTTAAGCGTGTCATTTTTTTCCTAGCCGATGTAAGTAAGCAACGTTGTTCCCTATCGGCCTAAGGCACCAATACCTTAGCAAAATTTAAAGTAAATGCTGCCGCGGCAATTTCGCTTGCCGAGGCAGCATATTCTGAGATGTGTTTCACATCGCTCGCAATGACACCCAGTTGATCATTGTGAGGAGCCTACTCATATGTCATTGCGAGGAGCGCAGCGACGCGGCAATCTCGATCTGCGGTGGCAGGTAACCCTGAGATTGCTTCACTGCGCTCGCAATGACAAAACATCAAAAATCGCTATGCTGATGAGCGGTCTGCGGGGCGGGTGAGGAGGCGGGTAAGCTTGCCTGTGTATGCTCCGTGCTCTGGTGAATGCGGAAGTGGGCAACCAGTTGGCGCAGTTGGGCGCTGAGCTGGGCCAGGGCTTGAGTCGCGTGAGTGCTTTCTTGCACCAAGCTGGCATTTTGCTGGGTCATTTGATCCATTTGCGTTACCGCTTGGTTGACCTGCTCAATGCCGCTGCTCTGTTCAATGGTAGCCGCAGAAATTTCCTGAACCAGCGTACTGAGCTGTTTGATATCATCGACCATGCTGTTAATCACATCACCGGTGTCGCGTACTTGGCGGCTGCCTTCAACTACTTTGCTGTCCGACGCTTCGATCAGCGTTTTAATCTCCTGTGCCGCAGCAGCTGAGCGGCTGGCAAGTTGACGAACCTCATTGGCGACAACCGCAAAGCCGCGCCCTTGATCACCTGCTCGGGCGGCTTCAACTGACGCGTTCAGTGCCAAAATATTGGTTTGGAAAGCGATACCGTCAATGGTGTTAACGATGCTGCTCATCTGTGTGGCGCTTTCGTTAATCGTCGCCATAGTGGTCGTGACGGACGACATCGAGTCGCTGCCGCGCTGAGCGCTATCGGCCGCTCTGGTGGCAAGCTTACGCGCATGGTCAGCGTGTTCAGCATTTTGCTTAACAGTCGCGGTGAGCTGTTCCATACTGGAAGCGGTTTCAGCTAGTGATGCTGCCTGCTCTTCGGTGCGGGTCGAAAGCTCTTCGTTTACGCCCACGATCTGCTCTACGCCACTGTTGACCTGGCTTGCGCCGTGGTGGATGTCACCAATCGTCTCGGCAAGAGCTTCACGCATCCGGTTGATATTAAAAAGTAAGCTCTGTTGATCCTTCGGCGAAAGCCGTGTGACCTGGGTCAGGTCGCCGTCGGCAATATGACGTACTACGTTGGCTGCATAGCGTGGGTCTCCACCTAAACGACGAGAAACATCACGAATAACCCATCCCATCAGCAGCGTTACCGGCAGGCCAATGATCAGTAGTATCACGATCGAGCGAATCAAACCGGCAATAAAGGCGGCATTAATATCATCGACATAAACGCCGGTCGCCAGTGACCAGTCCCATTCGGGAAGGTGCGCTACATAACTGGTTTTCGGCAGCTGCTCGTCGCCACCCGCGCGGGTAGAATAGTAATTGACGTGACCACCACCTGCTTGCGCGACACGCAGCAACTCGGGGTACAGCGCCATCCCGCTGGCGTCTTCATAATTGGTCATGTCAGTGCCGGGTGTGCGGCTAGGATGCGATATAATCAGTAAGTCATCGTTGAATGAAAAGATATACTCGCCCGCCCCAAAGCTAACGCTAGACATATTATCGATCGCACGCTGCTGCGCTTCTTCCAGGCTAAGTTCACCGGAGGCTACCCGTTCTTGCAGGGCTTCAATTTGGTTTTGCACGCTTTCCACTACGTATTGAATGCTATCGCGGCGTTCGCTCTCAATCGTCTGGCGGTTCTCCCAGGCAAGCCAGCCAACCAATAGCAGCATGGCAACCCAGATAATACCCAGCGTTCCCCAGAGTTTTTGTGTCGTTGTTAAGTGAGTCATGTTCTTCCTAATTTTTGTAATTGAGTAACTCCTTCATTATCGGCCTAAATGGAGCAGACCTTAGCAAAAATAGTCTTGAACACTCTTTTGGGATATATAGCACCCTTATATTCTAAAATAATCTAAATATAGAACTTAAAATGCACTATGCTGTCTTTATAGCATGAGATTGAGATCACCACCCCTATGGGAGGCAACGATGCAACGCCCAATCGTTACGCACTTTTTTGATGAGCCTACGAACACCTTTAGCTATGTCGTCCAAGACCCTGATAGCCGTGCCTGCGCAATTATAGATTCGGTACTCGATTTTGATTATGCCGCTGGGCGAACCGACGTGCGATCTGCTAACACCATCATCGCTTTTATTCGCGAACACGATCTCGATGTAGTCTGGATTTTGGAGACCCATGTACATGCAGACCACCTCTCGGCAGCGCCATACCTACATGAACAGTTAGGGGGTAAAACCGGCATTGGTGCCAACATAGTGAAGGTGCAGGAGATATTCGGTAAGGCATTCAATGCGGGCAGTGAGTTTGCTCGGGATGGCAGCCAGTTTGATGCGCTGTTTGAAGAAGGGGATACGTTCGCCGTTGGCCAATTACAGGGCCAGGTGCTGCATACCCCAGGACATACGCCCGCTTGTTTAACCTACGTAATAGGCGATGCCGCCTTTGTAGGCGATACGCTATTTATGCCGGATTATGGCACCGCGCGGTGCGACTTTCCCGGTGGAGATGCGCGCACTCTTTATCACTCTATCCAAAAAGTATTGGCGCTTCCCGAGCAGACGCGGCTGTTCTTATGCCATGACTATAAAGCTCCCGGTCGCGATACCTTTCAGCATGAAACCAGCGTTGCGGAACAGCGCAGTGAGAACGTCCATGTTCATGAAGGTATCAGCGAAGACGAGTTCGTGAAGATGCGCACTGAGCGCGACGCCACCTTAGGCATGCCACGGCTCATTATTCCTTCGGTGCAGGTCAATATGCGTGCGGGGGAACTGCCTCCTGCGGAAGAGAATGGCACTGTCTATCTCAAAGTGCCGCTTAATTTTTTCTAATGGTGTAAGTGCGAACTAAGGAGTGACCCGTGGATTGGACAGCAGGCTTACAAGGGCTGGTTGGGGGTGTGTTGATCGGGCTTTCCGCTACCTGGTTGATGGCAACGCTGGGGCGTATCGCCGGTATCAGTGGCATCGTGGGCAATTTGATAACCCAATGCCCCAAGGGCGATAGCGCTTGGCGAGTGGCTTTTCTGTTAGGGCTGATAAGCGGCCCGCTTCTGCTTATGGCGCTAGGTGGTGGTTTGGGCAACGTTGCCGGAAGCCCTGGTGAGGTGATTGGCGCGCCGGTGGGAGGCGTAGGGTTAATGCTGGTGGCTGGGCTGTTAGTGGGCGTAGGCACGGGGCTGGGCAGTGGCTGTACCAGCGGCCATGGGGTATGCGGGCTGGCGCGCTTGGCACCGCGCTCCATGGCGGCCACCGGTATGTTTTTGCTGACGGCGCTAGTGACCGTTTATATCTCGCGCCACATGCTAGACCTAGGCGGTGGAGTATGAGTCAGTCAAACAAGAGTCATTGGATGAAAACAGCGGCAGGCTATGCGGCGGGGCTGCTTTTCGGTATCGGCTTAGCTGTTTCAGGCATGACCGACCCCGCGCGAGTAGTGGGGTTTCTAGACGTAGTGGGCGCCTGGGATCCAACGCTAATGTTCGTATTGGGCGGGGCCGTCATCACCACCTTTGTTGGCTATCGGCTGGTATTCAAGCGTACTGCACCATTGTTGGGTGGCGTCTTTCAGTTACCGACCAAACGAGAGTTAGACGCGAAGTTATTAGGGGGCGCTGCCCTGTTCGGCATCGGCTGGGGGCTTTCCGGCTACTGCCCAGGGCCAGCGATTGCCTCCATTGGAGGTCTTTCCTTACCGCTATTGGCCATGCTGGTGACCATGGTGTTGGGGTGGTTTGCTGCTAAGCGTCTCGCCTAGCCATTCGTCCTTATTCGGCGATTGCCATGCTCACGCCCTTGCCATCACAGCAAGGGCGTTTTTATTTGTCTTAACGCTGGGTTAATGCCCGTCCGCCATGCTGAGGGGTAATAAATAGGAAACCGCTATGCACGTCTTGTTGATTGAAGATGACCCGCTGGTTGCTTCGGGTATTCGCGCTGGATTAATGACCTTCGACTTTGTGGTCGATCACGTCTCCACGGGGAGCGCTGCCCGTCAGGCGATGCGAACGGTGGCCAGTGATGTGGTCATTCTTGATCGCGGATTGCCCGATGGCGATGGTCTTCAATTGCTGGCCGAGTGGCGCGAGCAGGGCAACGACGTTCCCGTGCTGGTGTTAACCGCAAGGGATGCGGTGCGTGACCGAGTGGATGGACTACAGGGCGGCGCCGACGACTATCTGGTGAAACCTTTCGATTTAGATGAGTTGGTAGCGCGTTTGCACGCCTTGTTACGCCGAGTAGCAGGGCGCAGCAGCGGCCTGATTGCCCATGGCGCACTCTGCTTAGATCCAACGGCTAGGGAGGTCTACGTCGATGAACAGCTGATTATGCTGTCTCGCCGGGAGCTGGTGCTGCTTGAAACCTTCCTGCAATCGCCACGCAGCGTCCTGTCAGCCGACCAGCTTAAAGATAGCCTTTACGGTATGAACGACGATGTTGAGAGCAATGCGCTGAATGTGCATATCCACCACCTGCGCCGCAAGTTGGGGAGCGGCGTGATTGAAACAGTGCGCGGGCTTGGCTATCGGTTGGGCAAACCCGAGGCGGTACATGCGGCCGGTACGCCCTATAAGGGGCAGCTATGAGTTTACGTGCGCGCTTGCTGCTGACTCTGGGATTAACGCTGGCACTGCTCTGGGGTGTGGCGGCGGCGTGGCTGATGCGCGACCTGGAAGAGAAGTTTGTGGAAACCCTGGATCAGCGCTTAGCGCAGTCGGCAAGAATGGTGGCCGGGTTAGTCCTGCAGCTGCCGTTTGACGTATGGGAGGATGCCGAGCATCCAGTGCTGTCTATTCCACCCATTGAGGGTCTGGCCTGCCAAGTGCACTCGCCCCAAGGCGAAATCATGGCGCGCACCCATGCCGATATGGACGCTATTCTCGCCCCGGGAGAGGGCGGCCACACTTATCGCCAGGCAGGCGACGTGACTTGGCGGGTATTTACCTACGAGCGCGGTGGCATCGTGATTACCACCGCTGATCGTATGGATGAGCGCGATATGCTGCTCGGCGGCGTTATACGCATGACCGTGGTGCCCTTTATCGTAGCGCTGGTAGGCAGCATGTTTGCGCTTTGGCTGGGGGTTTGGCGTGGCTTAGCACCGCTAACACGGCTGCGCGAATCGCTGGCCAATCGCCACCCCGATGCACTGGCCCCTGTCGCTACCTATGGCCTGCCTAAAGAGATTCGTCCGCTGATTGAAACCTTAAATACGCTTCTTGAGCGTGTACAGCAAACCATTATCCGTGAGCAGCGCTTTACAAACGATGCCGCCCACGAACTGCGCACACCGCTTACCGCGATCAAAACCCACCTGCAAGTGACTCGCCGGGTCGAAGGTCAGGCCGCAATAACATCGCTCAACTATGCTGAAGAGGGAGTGGTGCGGTTGAGCTCAACCCTTGACCAACTGCTCACGCTGGCTCGCGTAGAGGGGCGTGTGCGCTTTGATGATGGTGAGGCTAGTCGCGTCGCAGATGTAGCCGAACACGCCCTGGCGGATAGCCAGCACAACAAATCAGCCCGCTTTGTAGTGTCGCCCCATTGGCCCGATGTCGCCCTTGCGATGCCCCGCGAATTGGCTATCACCGCGCTGCGTAATTTGCTCGATAACGCTATTAACCATGGGCCCGCCGATGCCCCCGTTAACTTTGATGCGCAGTGGGAGCCAGGGGAGCGCCATCTTACCTTTAGCGTTAGCGACCAAGGCCCAGGTGTTGATGGCGCGACGCTTGAACAATTAACTCAACGATTCTGGCGCGCCAGTAAACAGCAAGGCAGTGGACTGGGGTTAGCCATTGTGGCTGCTATCGCCGAACGTTTTGGTGGCGAAGTGACGTTTGTCAGCCCTGCTGGAGGTGGTTTTACCGCCCGTCTGGTGGTGCCAGTGGCGGGTAGCTAACAACGATAACGCAAGGGAGAAACCGAGATGAATAAAAAATACTTAAGCAGGTTTGGCCTGCTGATAGGGATTAGCTTAGTCACTGGAGGCGCGCTGGCGCAGCAGGGTGACGCGGAGCGAGGCCAGGCTGCAGCGGCTACCTGCACAGCCTGTCATCAGGCCGATGGCAGCGGTATGAATGTGCCCAATGGTGAGTCATGGCCGCGCTTAGCGGGGCTGAATGCGGACTATATCGCTAAGCAGTTGCACGACTTTAAAGCCGGGCAGCGTCAAAATGCGACCATGATGACGTTTGCCAATATGCTCGACGATCAGCAAATAGCCGATGTTGCCGAATACTATAGCCAAATGCCGGTAACGCCGGGGCAAGGCGGCGATGAGGCCGACGAAGCGCTGCTGGCGCGGGGTCAACAGCTTGCCGAACGCGGCGATTGGAACGCCTACATTGTTTCCTGCCAAAGCTGCCACGGGCCCGGTGGTACGGGCGTTGGCAGCACCTTCCCAGGTGTCGCCAGCCAGCATGCTGGCTATATCAGCGCTCAGTTGAGGGCGTGGAAAAACGAGACACGCATCAACGACCCACAGAATCTCATGGGGGCCATTGCCAAACGCATGAGCGATAACGACATTCAGGCGGTGTCTGCCTGGTATGCCATGCAACCCGGTTCAGAAGAACAGGAGACAGCACAATGACCATCTGTCGTCGCTCCCTCGTCATAACCCTGACCGGCTGCTCGCTGGCGTTCGGTACCATTTATACAGCCACGGTTTTTGCCCAGCCAGAAGAGCGTCCAGACGCTGCGCTGAATATGCTGGTACACGAGCCCCCCACCATGGAAGACCTTGAGAATTCCGAACTTCATCCGGAGCTGAAGAAAGTCATCCGCTATGGGCATGATCTATTCACCAATACGCAGCAGTTGCGTGGTGAGAACGTGTTCAATGATATGAACTGCTCTAGCTGTCATTTGGGCGAAGGGCGGGTGCCGTTCAGTGCGCCAGTGTGGGCCGCGGCTATCACGCTGCCGGATTTTCGTGGTAAGAATCAGCATGTGAATAACCTGGAAGAACGTATCGCAGGTTGCTTTGCTTATTCCATGAATGGCGTGCCACCGGAGTATGGCAGCGATGAAATGCTGGCGCTGAGCGCCTACCATCAATGGCTGGCCACCGGTGCACCGATGTATCCAGACAAACCGATCTATGGGCGTGGCTTCCCCGCACCGGATGAGCCAGCTGAAGAGCCCGACTACGCTAGGGGCGAAGCGGCTTACCAGGAAAACTGTTCGATTTGCCACCAAAAGGATGGATCGGGCCACTATGAAAACGGCGAATACGTATTTCCAGCCCCTTGGGGCGACGGCTCTAATAATTGGGGTGCGGGAATCGCGCGAGTAGAAACCATGGCGGGCTTCATTTACCAAAATATGCCGCTTGGTCAGCCGCGGTCGCTCAGCGATCAAGACGCCTGGGATATTGCTTACTATATAAACAGCCAAGAGCGCCCCCAGGACCCCCGCTACACGGGCGATGTCGCCGAGACAGCCGAGCGCTTCGGCCCGACCTTTCATAACCGCTCACTGTATGGGCAAACCCGTGAACACGATGGCCATGTGCTCGGTGACCACGACAACTTCGGGGAGAAGAGCGACATTAAACCCTGGAACGTCGGTATGCCACGGTTTGAAAACCTTTCCGAGGAGTAATACCGTCACGAAATGTGATTATGAGGAACTTTCATTTTTTGTCATTGAGAGGAGTCCTCTTTATGTCATTGCGAGGAACTTGCGACGAAGCAATCTTTGGCGGCGGTGGCAGATTAACCC
>NZ_JAINWD010000100.1:0-2361 GCF_021021315.1 Halomonas sp. IOP_14
AGGCTCTCACCGAACACGCCAGTGGCCAGCGGGGCAATACCCTGTTGGCGCTGGACACGGTGGGTATCGACCTGGATCGTGAAGACGTCACCCTCACCTGGCGGGCACTGTTCCCGCTCGATGACCCACTCAAGCAGGTACGCATCCGGCGCACACGGCTGGCAGCGACCTCATCCACCGGAGGAGCGCGCCATGTCGGATAACGCGCACGAGCTAGCCCCCATGTGTGTGACACCTGACGGACTGTGCGAAGAGGGCGACGGCCCACCCGGTGCTGACAGCAGCACACCGCGCGATACCCAGGGAGAGTCACCCCAAGGCGAAACCCTTAGCGGCCAAGCCCGTCACGCCGGTAATGCGGAGGCCCGATGGAGAGCGTTGACCAGCTTTCCTGATTTTTGTCAGGTGGGTGACAAGATCGTGGGTTTTGACTCCTCGGGACCGCTTGGCAACCCGGTGAACTACTCGCCTAACGTGATCACCGCCGGGCAGCGCACCTACCGGGTCGGCGATTTATGCCAAGGCACCGAGGGCAACGCCGGATCGGGGGTGGGCTCTGGCACCTCCCAGGGCAGCGGCCACGTGCTGTTCATGACCGGGCACGACAACGTCAAAGCCAACGGCCTGCCTGTCGTTCGCGACGGCAGCGAATGCACGATCAACTGCAACGCCGCCGGGGTAGGCGGCGCCAAGGGCTATGTCCACACCAACACCGAGAGCGTCAACAGCCAGGCCGAAGAGAGCAGCGAGGCGCTCAGCGAGGCTGAACTGTTTCAGCAACAAGGCGAAGCCAACCTAGAACGCGTGGGCGAGCTACGCGACGCCCTGCACGATAACCCCAACGGCAAAACCGCTGCCGAGGCTGAAGCGCTCTATGCGGAGGTTCAGCAATTAGCCAGCGAGACCCGAGCTCAACAAGACGCCCTTATGGATGCGCTAAGGGAAGGGCGCATCAGCGGTAACGACTATATCGAGAGTAGTTTTGAGGTCGACGAGGCTGCTAATCGTGCCGCCGATATGCAGCAAGAAGCCGAGCGCCAAGTGCGTTATACCTCAGAAAGTGGTCGCAACATCCGAGCAGCGGGGGTGTTTGTGGCCGAAGCCGCTACACCGTATGGCATCGTTGTGGATATACAAGACACAATGGCATTGTGGGGCGAAGGTAGATTACTCGCCGCGTCGGGCATGACCCTGCTGACGGCTGCCTCGGTTATTCCGGGGGTAGGGCTTTTACGTAAGGCGGATGACGTCGTGGACATTGCCCGGAATACTGATAGGACAGGAGATGCGGCGGGAAGTGCCAATCGCAGTGGGACGCCAGGAGACAACGAAGGGGTGCAGATTAGCGCAAAGCAAGGAGGGAAGATTGTTCACCGGTTTGATAATGTTACGGATTTCAATCGGGCGGCTAACAATCCTCTACCAAATGCGCGTTATGAATATGGTACGTATGCTTGGGAAACTGATAATCTGGGCCGAGTCACGGAAGCTTCCGGAACAGTCCGGTTGGATGCGCTGGATGGCCGAGCAGGCACGGACGGCATTAGCACTAGTGTTATTGGAAAGGAAGGACAGCCAGGAGATGTAGGCTTTCACCTTATTGGTGATCAGTTCGGTGGGCCTACAAATAGATTGAATGTGGTGCCGGGTAATGGGGCACGAGTAAATCCCAATGGTCCGCCGAATTTGAACCAGGGCCAATATGGGAAATTTGAGCGCTCTATGAAGCGAGCTGCCCAAGATCCAGTGAATGTTGGGAAGAATGTGGAAGTCAGGATTTCGCCTCAGTATAACCCCAATAATAGTACAAATAGGCCTGATGAGTTTGAAGCTTCATACCGTGTTGATGGAGAGCGCTGGAAAACGTTTGTATTTGAAAATAAACAAGGTGGATAAAGAAAGGAGTAAGTAAATGTCTATAGAATTTCAGAAAAATGTTGTTCAAGAGGTGGCAGGCTTAGTTGGGCCAGGATGGGAGAAGATAACTGTAAATATTGAAATTGATGATGTTGAAGGAGAAATAGTGGTAAGCCCAGAGGCTGATGTTTGGTATGACGGAAGTGCCGATGAGCTTCGATTAGATATAGTGGCTCGAAATTCTTTTAAAAAGCTTCGTGAGGTTATGGCCCAGAACGATAAGGAAAATCGTGCCTGGACGATTTGCGATCTTGAAATTCAGAATGATGGACAATTCAAATTTAAGTTCTCATATGATGAACCGCCTAGATTGGCTACTTTGAAGGAATGACAAAGAGAGCTCTTAATATTCTGTGCCAGCGGTAGTGTTCAGAATTCTGTGTCAGCTAGCTCACAGGTAGATATGATCGTCTAGTTCCGCTGGCAACTGCTCGGTGGCTGGCG
>NZ_JAINWD010000101.1:0-2197 GCF_021021315.1 Halomonas sp. IOP_14
TCCAGGGTGTAGAAGCACGTGCCGAAGAAGCTGTCGGTCTTCTTGTAGCGGTGGTTGAGTGTGTGCCAGTTGAACCGCAGCTCTACCGTGTCGCCCTCGTGCGACAGGATCTCCAGGTTGTTAACCTGGTGGGTGGTGCGCGGCTCCGGCGTGCTCGCCCCGCTGCGCTCGGTCTTGATCCGGTAGACCCGGTCTTCCAGCCCGTCGCGGTTGGGGTAGTAGATCAGCGAGATCTCGCTGTGCGGGTCGCGGGTGAGCTGGTCGTCGTCATCCCAGGCGGGCATCCAGAACTCGGCGTCTTTGCGGTACAGCGTGAGCCACTCGTCCCACTCCCGGTCATCGAGCAGCCGTGCTTCGCGGTACAAAAACGCTTGGATGTCGTGATAGCTAATGCTCATGGCACTTCTCTCCTCTCTTCTGGCGCTGGGCGCTTAGGCGGACGCGGTGGCGATAAATTGGCTGCGCTCTTTGTCGATGGCACGCAGCATTTCGCTGACCCAGTGCTGGTGGTGCAGCACGTAGAGCCCTTCGTCTTCCGGGGAGGCACCGCTGAGCAGGGGCTTCATGTCGATCGCTTGGGCCGTTTCATCGGCGCCTTTGATCCACTGTTGGGCCCCGCGGGAGAGGTCGTTCCATTCGGCCAGGGCGCCGTTGTAGCCTTCTTGGCAGGCGCGGAACTCTTCGAGGTCGTCGGGGGTGCCCATGCCGGAGACGTTGAAGAAGTCTTCGTATTGACGGATGCGCACACGCCGATCTTCGGCGGCTTCGCCTTTGGGGGCGAAGCAGTAGATGGTGACTTCGGTTTTGTCCACGGCGATGGGACGGATCACGCGTATCTGGGTGGAGAACTGATCCATCAAATAGACGTTGGGGTAGAGGCAGAGGTTGCGCGTTTGATTGACGATGGAGTCGGCGCGGGCTTCACCCAGCTGCTCCTGGATCCAGTCCTTATGCTGATAGACCGGGCGCACTTCCGGGTTAAGCAGTCGGGTCCACAGCATCATGTGGCCGTTTTCGTAGGAGTAGAAGCCGCCTTTGCTCTTCGACCAACCGTCGGCATCCACCGCTTTGGTGCCACCGGCGTCGTAGTTGCGGCGTTCCATGGTGGAGGCGTAGTTCCAGTGCACGGAGCTGACGTGGTAGCCATCGGCACCGTTTTCGGCCTGCAGCTTCCAGTTGCCGGTGTAGGTGTAGGAGGAGGTGCCGCGCAGAATTTCCAGGCCTTCGGGGGCTTGGTCGACGATGTTGTCGATGATCTTGGTGGTTTCGCCCAGGTGCTGCTCAAGCGGTTGAACATCATCGCTCAGGCTGCCAAACAGGAAGCCTTTGTAGTTTTCAAAGCGCGGTAGGCGCTTAAGGTTGTGGGAGCCATCCTGTTTGAACTGCTCAGGGTAGGCGCCGTTCTTCTCATTTTTGGCTTTGAGCAGTTGGCCGTCGTTTTTGAACGTCCAGCCGTGGAACGGGCAGGTGAAGGTACCTTTGTTGCCGCGCTTACGGCGACACAGGGTGGCACCACGGTGGGCGCAGGCGTTAATCAGGCCGTGCAGTTCGCCCTGCTTGTCGCGGGTGATAATCACCGGCTGGCGACCCATGGTGACGGTCATGTAGTCACCCGGCTCTGCGACCTGGCTCTCGTGGGCCAGGAACAGCCAGTTGCCTTCGAAGATGTGCTTTAGCTCAAGCTCAAAGAAGGCGGGGTCGGTAAACATGCTGCGGTGGCAGCGGAAGATGCCTTGCGCGGGGTCGTCTTGGACGGCGCCGCGCACGCGGGCTTCGAGCTGATCAAGCTGCGTGGTCATGATCTCTCTCCTCGTATTTATTATGTCGCGCTGTTATGTCTTGCTCAGGCGGGCCAAGGGGAAGGCCCGCCTTGCTCAAGGCATGAGGGTTATACCTTGGCGGTACCGGCGAGCTGGCTGGCCAGATCCTGGTCGTCTTCTTTGGCCCGCGGGCGGGCGTGACGCACCTGCAGCTCGGGGGCCTCGGCGGGGGCCAGCGCCACATCGAACACCACGTGGGAGAACGGGCCGTCCAGGTCGCGCTTGGCGATCTCGGCGGGGTCTTCAATCCGCTCGGCGGGCACGACGAGCTCTTCGCGGGTGGCAAAGGCGAAGTCGTCATAGGTGTAGGGGTCGCCTGCCAGGTTGATCTGGGTGGTCAGGTGCTGGTGGCCCGGGGCGGAGACAAAGTAGTGGAT
>NZ_JAINWD010000102.1:0-1905 GCF_021021315.1 Halomonas sp. IOP_14
TTGCCGTTCGCCGAATAGGGCATCACAAACACGCGTAGATTGAGGCGCGAGAGCAGTTCCACCACGTCCATCACCAGCTTGGCTTCAAAGTGGGTGGTGAAGGCATCCTGGACAATAATCACGCTATTGGCACGCTGCTGTTCGGTTAACAGGGCCAGTGAGAGCGGTGTTGCCTCGGCGACGCCCCAGGCGTTCAGCTGCTTTTTAACACTGGCCCGTGAAAGCGCCGGGGAGTCGCTCATGCCCAGCGTACGGCGCATCAGTTGCTCTACCCAGCGCTGGCCAATCACGGCGTTATACAGCGGTGCGGCTTTGGCCAGGGTAGGTAGCATAAACTCGGTGCCGCCAATCACGTAGTCGCGAATCGGGCGCAGGTAGCGGCCGTGGTAGACCTCCAAGAACTGCGAGCGGAACTGGGGAACGTTGACCTTGATCGGGCACTGACTCGCGCAGGACTTACACGCCAGGCAACCCGCCATGGCGTCATAAACTTCATGGGAGTAGTCGTGGTGCTGCTTGCGGCTTAGAGTATTCGCCACCCGCAGCGGAAAGCGTTTAATAAAGCCCCAGCCGCCTTCGGCTTTTTTCTTGCGCGACTCCTCAACGACATCGATTCCCGCCTGGGTCTGCAGGCGCAGCCACTCGCGGATCAGGCTGGCACGGCCTTTGGGCGAGTGGCGACGATCCAGCGTCGCCTTCCAGGAGGGGCACATGGGGTCATCAAGGTCGTAGTTGTAGCAGGCACCGTTACCGTTGCAGTACACCGCGGCGTCGTAGGCCTGCCAGGCGCGCTCATCGATGGTGCGATCAAACTGACCGCGCATGGGCACGCCATCCACCGTTAACAGATCGGGATCGCTATCCCTGGCGATTAGCTCGCTGCTTTGAGGCTTACCCGCAGCGTCGGGCGAGGTGGAAATGCCCGCGGCCCCGGGCGGGTTAGAGAGAGGCGAGGCGATCTTGCCAGGGTTAAGCTGGTTATAGGGGTCAAAGGCGGCTTTTACCCGCTGTAGGCTGGGATAAAGCTCACCAAAGAATTTAGGTGAGTACTCCGAGCGCACACCCTTACCGTGTTCGCCCCACAGCAGGCCGTCATATTTCTGGGTCAGCGCCACCACTTCATCGGATACCGCGCGAATCAGTGTTTCCTGTTCGGGATCCTTCATATCGATGGCGGGGCGCACGTGCAGTACCCCAGCATCTACATGGCCAAACATCCCGTAGGCGAGGCCTCGGGCGTCCAGCGCGGCGCGGAACTCGGTGATAAAGTCCGCCAAGTGCTCCGGCGGCACGGCGGTATCTTCCACAAACGGAATCGGCCGCTTCTCGCCCTGCACATTGCCGAGCAAACCCACCGAGCGCTTGCGCATGGCGTAGACTTTCTGGATCTGCCCACGCCCCTCGGCCAAGGTGTAGCCTAGGCGTTCAACGGTGGTGTCTTGGCTTAGGTGGTCGGTAAAGGCTTGTACCCGCTCGGCGAGGGCGCTTTCATCGTCGTCATTAAACTCGATCAGGTTAATGCCACGAATCGCCGTGTTAGCGGTCGCCGGGAAGAATTCCGCTACGCTGTCCCAGACGAAGTCTTCCATGGCCAACTGCAGCACGGTGTCATCGATGGTCTCTATGGAAGTCGGGCGAAGCGCCTGCGGCTGGGGTTGTAGCGCCTGCGGCTGAGGTTGTGAAGAGGTGCTAGCGGCCATCAGCGCTTTGGCATCCCGCAGTGCATCCATAAAACTGGTGTAGCGCACATTGACCAGAGTGGAGTGCTTGGGAATCGGCAGCACATTCAACACCGCCTCGTTCAAAAAGCCCAGCGAGCCTTCCGAGCCGCACAGCAGGCTGTTGAGGTTGAGCTGCCCCTCGCTATCGCGCAGGTGGGCCAAATCGTAGCCGGTCAAGCAGCGG
>NZ_JAINWD010000103.1:0-1365 GCF_021021315.1 Halomonas sp. IOP_14
TCGACTGCTAGCGTATATCCGGTCTCGTAAAAGATGCCTAACGTGTGGGCATCGGACCTTAATGGGCTATTCGCACGTCGGGTACCCTCAGCGTAAACGAGCTCTATGGCTCTACGCGCTACACGGTATGGCCCGACGTCGGTTCGACCTGTTCGCCATCTCTCTTTTGGTGGTGCAGTCGGGGCGGTAGGAACACCGGTTAAAGGTTCAACATTGATGGTCGCGTCGCCTGCTTAAGCGGCGGCGGACAACTCAGGGTTATACGGGACCTCGTAACGTGTGACGGCCCACGCCATACGCGCTGTCTTATTGGCGAGAGCCACGATCGCCACGTTGCGATGTTTGCGCACGGCAAGGTGCTTGATCCACTGGCTGAGTCCGTCGTCTTTTTTCACCGCATAACGAAGGACGGCGCGGGCGCCATGTACCAGCAGCTTGCGTAAGTAACTATTGCCACGTTTACTGATCCCCAACAGGCGCTCTCGTCCGCCCGTGCTATGTTGACGCGGGGTCAGCCCTAACGAGGCGGCAAAGTCGCGTCCTCGCTTGTATATAGCGCCGTCACCCAGCACACCCGATAAGGCACTGGCGGTGATGGGGCCAATGCCGCGGAGGGTCATCAAGCGCTTGGCAACCGGGTCGGTATTGGCATGCGTTTCAATGGCGGACGTTAACTGCGCAACACGCTCGTCTAAATAACGTAAGTCATCCGCTAAGTCGGCCAATAGGCGGCGAAAGCGGTCACTGAGCCCGTTGGTGGCATCCTCCAGCCAAAGAGGCAGCGCCCGCCGTAACTGCTGAATACCGGTGGGGGCAATAAACCCATACTCACTGGTGAGACCACGGATTTGATTGGCCTTCGCTGTGCGCTGGCTAATCAGCTCTTCACGGATCCGGTGAGTGGCCTGGCTGTCCTGTTGATCAACGGTTTTTACGGCCACGAAGCGCATCGTGGGACGGCCTAATGCTTCACAAATCGCTTCAGCATCTGCCCGATCATTTTTATTCGTTTTAACGTAAGGCTTCACGAATTGGGCCGCAATGAGCTTCACATGGTAGCCACGCGCTTGAAGTTCGCGCGCCCAATAATGCGCCGCTGCACATGCTTCCATGCCGATGGTGGCGCCTTGAGGAACGCGCCGACAGACAGCCTCCAGCCACTTGGCCCGGGTATATTTACCTCGCCATTGAGGCTTCTCATGCCGGTCAACGCCATGTACGTGAAAGACAGACTTTGCGATATCCACACCAACTCGGCTAATGTTCATATGGGCTTCTCCTGACTCTCAAGCTGATAGTTTTCCAACCACCTACCAGTATGGCGCACTGACGCCGGAGTAGGGTGAGGAGGAGTCCATCCCATTG
>NZ_JAINWD010000104.1:0-1306 GCF_021021315.1 Halomonas sp. IOP_14
TGAACCGCCCCGGTTATTCCGGAGACCGGTTTGTTTGAGTCAGGCAGCTTCACCCGACTCCTCCAATTGACGATAATACGTCCTTTCTCGTTCTGCTGGTGGAACGTTTCCGATGGGTTCCAGCAGTCGGCGGTTGTTGAACCAGTCAACCCACTCCAGCGTGGCATACTCAACGGCATCCAGTCCCCTCCATGGGCCACGATGATGGATCACCTCCGTTTTGAACAAGCCGATGATGGTTTCAGCCAGCGCATTGTCGTAGGAGTCGCCGGTGGTGCCGACTGAGGCATTGATACCCTCGTCAGCCATACGCTCGGTGTAGCGGATCGAGAGATATTGGCTTCCCCTATCACTATGATGGATCAACCCTTGTCTGTGTTTTCGTGCCCACAGAGCTTGCTCCAGAGCGTCCAGCACCAGCGCCGTTCTCATCGACGTCGCTACACGCCAACCCACGATACAGCGTGCATAAACATCGATAACGAACGCAACGTAAACGAAGCCAGACCAGGTAGCGACATAGGTAAAATCGGCCACCCAAAGCTGATTAGGACGCATGGCCGTAAAGTCACGTTTCACTAAATCAGGTGCCCGTTTCTGGCCGGGATCACTGATGGTCGTGAAGGGGCGTTGGCCTCGCACCACGCCGCGAATTCCTAGGCGGCGCATGAGCCGTTCTACAGTGCAACGAGCAACATTAACGCCTTCACGACGGAGTTGCCGCCAGACCTTACGGGCACCGTAGACGCAGAAGTTTTCTTCCCACACGCGCTGAATCTCAGCGGTAAGAAACGCATCCTGCCGATACCGGTCTGCCCGCCGTTCAGGATCAGCTTCAAGTGCCTTGTGGTGGTAATACGTCGATGGGGCGATTGGCAGTTGACTACAAATCGACTCGACCCCGAACTGAGCACGATGCTCGTCGATAAATGACACCATCAATTGGGTTTGCGGTCGAGCTCCGCCTGGGCGAAAAAAGCAGCCGCCTTACGGAGAATTTCATTGGCACGCTTCAATTCGGTGTTTTCACGCTCTAGCTGCTTGAGCCGTTCATGTTCAGACAGGTTAACCGAGCTGTTTTCCTGCGTGAGTTCTGTGCGTTTGCACCAGGCTCTCAAAGTCTCTGGTGTACAGCCGAACTTGCTGGCAATGGAGCAGATCGCCGCCCACTTGGACGGGTATTCGCCTTGCTGTTCAAGGACTAATCGAACAGCTCGCTCCCGGACTTCTGGGGAATATCGTTTTGGTGAGTTCATAACTCCATCCTCTCAAGGTTTGGAGCCTCCGGGAATCCCGGTACGGTTCA
>NZ_JAINWD010000105.1:0-712 GCF_021021315.1 Halomonas sp. IOP_14
CCTTACCAACGGTTTCGGTTTTGTTCTTACCCACTTTGCTCGACCAGTTTTTACCGATGCGGTCGGTTTCGTTGCCATCCACTGTCTTACGGCGGTTCTTATGCACGGTAAAGGTTTCGTTACCGTCCACGGTATGGGTCTCGTTGCCATGCACCGTGTGGACTTCATGGCGATGGACGGTGCGGGTTTCGTCGCGGTCGATATCGGTGGTGCGGTCACGATAGACGTGCAGGGTGCTATCGCGCTTGATGTCCTCGGTGCGGTCATTGAGGGTCAGCAGATCGAGGTCTTTTTGGGCGTGCACCCAGATTTGCTCTTCGCCTGCTTCGTCTTCAAAGCGCAGCTCGTTAAAGCCGTCCGCCTTGTGGCTCTGGGTACGGATGACCGTGCGGGTTTTGTAGGCCGGCAGCGGGTAGGGCGGCCGATTAACCGCGTGGTAAGTGCGCCCGGTGATCAGCGGCTGGTCCGGGTCACCCTCCAAGAACGACAAAATGACCTCATGCCCGATCCTGGGGATCGCCATGCTGCCGTAACCGCCGCCCGCCCAGCCCTGGGCGACGCGCACCCAGCAACTGGCGGTTTCGTTAGAGGCAGAGTAGCGATCCCAAGGAAACTGCACTTTGACCCGACCATACTTGTCGCAGTAGATCTCTTCGCCCGCTGGCCCGACCACAAAGGCCACTTGAGGGCCATCGACCCGCGGTTTGGGGTT
>NZ_JAINWD010000106.1:0-500 GCF_021021315.1 Halomonas sp. IOP_14
CACAAAGGCCACTTGAGGGCCATCGACCCGCGGTTTGGGGTTGGGCACCGGGCGGAAGGTCTGATCCCGGGGCATGATCACCACTTCATTGTGGTAGCGGGTCATCAGCTCGCCTGCTTGCGCAGCGCTGCTCCCCCCATTGTTACTGTCATAGCCACCCCGCGCCATACCATCCTCTTCTAGCGCCTGAGGTTGCTCGCCGTGGTGCACCACCGATACCACCTGCCAAGCACGGTTGAGGCTGTCGATATCGTGGTCGGTGAGAGTAAAGCAGGTACCGGGGGCAAGTTCAGGCAGGTCACTTTCCGCTTCGGCGGTGGTGGCGTCGGCACGTAGCGATTCTAGTCGGTGGCGGGTGAACGGCTTGCCGGAGGCGTCCTTCTTATAGCGCCCTGGGTAGTCGTAGTGTTCGTAATCCTCTCGCTGAGCGTGCTCCCCTAGATTGGGGGCCTGGTGTTCGTGTAGCTGAGCGTAAGGCGGGTTCTTGAAGCTGTAGTCTT
>NZ_JAINWD010000107.1:0-1155 GCF_021021315.1 Halomonas sp. IOP_14
CCTTACCAACGGTTTCGGTTTTGTTCTTACCGACTTTGCTCGACCAGTTTTTGCCGATGCGGTCGGTTTCGTTGCCATCCACCGTCTTGCGGCGGTTCTTGTGCACGGTAAAGGTTTCGTTACCGTCCACGGTATGGGTCTCGTTGCCATGCACCGTGTGGACTTCATGGCGGTGGACAGTGCGGGTTTCGTCGCGGTCGATGTCGGTGGTGCGGTCACGATAGACATG
Organism: Halomonas sp. IOP_14; assembly: GCF_021021315.1. NCBI lineage: Bacteria > Pseudomonadati > Pseudomonadota > Gammaproteobacteria > Oceanospirillales > Halomonadaceae > Halomonas > Halomonas sp. IOP_14. The sequence goes on from NZ_JAINWD010000107.1 coordinate 230, forward strand.
CAGGGTGCTATCGCGCTTGATGTCCTCGGTGCGGTCGTTAAGGGTCAGCAGGTCGAGGTCTTTTTGGGCGTGCACCCATATTTGCTCTTCGCCCGCTTCGTCTTCAAAGCGCAGCTCGTTAAAGCCGTCCGCCTTGTGGCTCTGGGTACGGATGACCGTGCGGGTTTTGTAGGCCGGCAGCGGGTAGGGCGGCCGATTAACCGCGTGGTAAGTGCGCCCGGTGATCAGCGGCTGGTCCGGATCACCCTCCAAGAACGACAAAATGACCTCATGCCCGATCCTGGGGATCGCCATGCTGCCGTAACCGCCGCCCGCCCAGCCCTGGGCAACGCGCACCCAGCAGCTGGCGGTTTCGTTAGCGGCGGAGTAGCGATCCCAAGGAAACTGTACTTTGACCCGGCCATATTTGTCGCAGTAGATCTCTTCGCCCGCTGGCCCGACTACAAAGGCCACCTGGGGGCCATCGACCCGGGGTTTGGGGTTGGGCACCGGGCGGAAGGTCTGATCCCGGGGCATGATCACCACCTCGTTGTGGTAGCGGGTCATCAGCTCGCCCGCTTGCGCTGAGCTCGCTCCATTACCACCCCGCGCCATACCATCCTCTTCTAGCGCCTGAGGTTGCTCGCCGTGGTGCACCACCGATACCACCTGCCAAGCACGGTTGAGGCTATCGATATCGTGGTCGGTGAGGGTAAAGCAGGTACCGGGGGCGAGTTCAGGCAGGTCACTTTCGGCTTCGGCGGTGGTAGCGTCAGCGCGCAGGGATTCTAGCCGGTGACGGGTGAACGGCTTGCCGGAGGCGTCCTTCTTATAGCGCCCTGGGTAGTCGTAGTGTTCGTAATCCTCTCGCTGAGCGTGCTCCCCTAGATTGGGCGCCTGGTGTTCGTGTAGCTGGGCGTAAGGCGGGTTCTTGAAGCTGTAGTCTT
>NZ_JAINWD010000108.1:0-1125 GCF_021021315.1 Halomonas sp. IOP_14
CTGACCAGATTTCCGCCAGCGCTTCTTCCACCTCACCCTGGGGCGGCTCGTACCGCGAGTTACTGGCCAAATCCGGCGCGGGCAGAGCCTTACGGTCGACCTTACCGTTCGGGGTTAGCGGCAGCGCCTCCAGAGTGACTATCACTCCAGGCACCATATAGTCCGGTAGCTTTTGTCCCAGCGTTTCGCGTAGCGAGGTGGTATCGAGTTCAACGTCGATTTGGGGAACCACATAAGCCACCAACCTAGATCCGCTAAGCCCCTCTTGGGCAACCACCACTACCTCGCGTACCTCCGACAGGGCTAGCAGTTGGGCTTCAATCTCGCCTAGCTCAATACGGAAGCCGCGCACTTTGATCTGATGGTCAACCCGTCCCAAGTATTCAAGCTGACCATCCTCCCGCCAACGCACTAGATCACCCGTACGGTAGAGGCGTTCGCCCGCAGTAAAGGGGTCAGCCACAAAACGCTCTGTCGTCAGTTCAGCACGGCCCAGGTAGCCGCGCGCTAAGCCCACACCACCTAGATACAACTCCCCCGCCACGCCTAGGGGTGCCAAGTTGAGCGCACTATCCAAAACGTACAACTGCGTCGCCGCAATCGCCCTTCCCAGGAAAGCTTGGCAGCCCTTCACCTGATCCGTCGCTGACCAAATCGTGGTCTCAGTGGGGCCATACATGTTCCACAATTCGATCCCCTGAGTTTGCAGATCCTCAGCCAAATCAGGTGGCAAAGCCTCACCGCCACATAGCCCCTTAAAGCCTGCCGTTAGCGGAGCCGTCGTCCATGGCCAGCCTGACGAACGTAGCAACCGCCAGCCGGAGGGTGTCGCCTGCAGAACCGTCGCTTTCTCCTGATTGAGTAATTCACCCAAGGCCCTGCCATCTCGAGTCGTCTCGCGGCTCGCCAGCACCACCCTTGCGCCGCTGATCAATGGCAGATACAGCTCCAGGGCGGCAATATCGAACGATAGAGAGGTCACCGCCACCAGGATATCGTCTGGGCTTAGGCCAGGGGTTTCCTGCATGCTTAATAAGAAGTGGCTAAGGGCGTGATGACGCACCATCACCCCCTTGGGCCGACCAGTAGAGCCTGAGGTGTAAATGACATAGGCGAGATGTTCAC
>NZ_JAINWD010000109.1:0-1095 GCF_021021315.1 Halomonas sp. IOP_14
CCTGAATTCAAACATTAAGCGCAGCACCCGCGGTTTTCAGCGCCCCTGAATACTCTCCCAGGAACACTTGTGCCGGTGTCCGATACCCCAAGCGTTTTCTGGGGCGATTGTTCAACTTGGCAACGACTCTCCTCAATGCTGAGTCTCTCACCTTTCGGAAGTCCGTCCCTTTCGGGAAATACTGCCTAATCAGGCCGTTGGTGTTTTCATTAGTGCCACGCTGGCATGAGCGGTATGGGTCGCAAAAATAGGTCTTGGCCGAGACGGCCTTGGCAACCTGTCGGTGCTCGGCGAATTCCGAACCGTTATCCAAGGTGATGGTTTGCACTGCGCCTCGGCGTGGCTTTAATAAACGGGTCATCGCTTTGGCCGTTCCAGTGGCCGTGATCGTCGACAGGCGCGCTGCCAAGAGGTAACCGCTGCGTCTCTCGACCAGGGTCACCAGGCCAGATTCTTTATGGCCTTTGAGCACCGTATCGCCTTCCCAATGGCCGATATGGCGCCTTTCTTCCGCTTCGGCGGGACGCTGTTCAATGCCTACCCGGTGTGGAATTTTGCCCAGTCCCGCATGCTTGGCCAATCGGCGCTGATAGCGCCGCTGGCGCGGTAGCCGGAGTTGCTTCCATAATTCGCCGCCGCGTTTCTTGTCGTCCCAGATTAGCGCATAGATCCACTGATGGCTTACGCAAACGCCGTTGGCATTCGCCATGAAGCCACTAATTTGCTGGGGGCTCCATTCGTCCATCAGTTGATCAGTGACCCATCGCATCAGACTGGGCAGGCGCTTCGTCACTTTCCAGGCGCTGCGTCGGCGCTGATCACTTCTCGATTGCGCATGATCAGGCGCATAGCCAGTCGTAAGCCCATTGCGCTTTATCTCCCGGCTAATGGTGCTGCTGTGAACCCCAATCGCCTTGGCTATTTGTCGCTGGCTGATGCCCGTCTCAAGATAAGCAAAAATTTGGTATCGTTGGGCCTGGGTCAGTTGTCGGTATCCCATGCTCTGCTTCACTTTGGTCGGTAAAGTCGAGAGGGTACCGGCGCTGGCCCTCCTTCCTCTACTGTGTGATCCAAAGTGCTGCGGTTATTCTATGA